>CAIKYN010000154.1 GCA_903831635.1 uncultured Spartobacteria bacterium | reverse complement strand
TTCGCCAAAGGGGCGCCCAAGGAGCTGGAGTCCCACAGGGAGGTCGACCCCATCACGGTTGGAGAATCCGCAAGGCAAGCTTAGTCCGCAGATGCCGGCGAGGTTCGTCGCGATGGTGAAGATATCAGCCAGATACATCTTAAGAGGGTCATCGGTCTTCTCCCCAAGGCGGAATGCGGTTTCCGGAGAGGTCGGAGAGACGATGGCATCAACCTTGGTAAAAGCCTGGTCAAAGTCGCGACGGATGAGTGTCCGGACCTTTTGGGCGCGGAGGTAGTAGGCGTCGTAGTAGCCGCTGCTCAGCACATAGGTACCGAGAATGATGCGGCGTTTTACCTCGCGTCCGAATCCCTCGGCGCGGGTCTTCTCGTAAAGAGAGAGGAGATCCTTGGCCTCAGGTGAGCGGCGTCCATAACGCACTCCGTCAAAGCGGGCGAGATTTGCGGAGGCCTCTGCGGTGGCGATGATGTAGTAGACGGCAACGGCATACTCAGTGTGGGGCAGGGAGATCTCGACCGGTTCGGCGCCCAAGGAGACAAGTTGTTTCACAGCGGCATCCACGGAAGCGCGGACACCCGGCTCCATGCCATCCACGAAGTATTCCTTCGGCACTCCGATGCGCAGTCCCTTGAGATCACGGCCGATCTCGGCGGTGAAGTCCTCATCAGGAAGTTCCAGCGACGTGGAGTCATGAGGATCCTTGCCAGCCATGGCATTGAGCAGAATGCCGCTATCCTCGACGGTTGAGGTGAGGGGGCCGATCTGGTCGAGTGAGGAAGCAAAGGCGATCAGGCCATAGCGTGAGACGCGGCCGTAGGTTGGCTTGAGTCCCACACAGCCGCAGAGAGCCGCAGGCTGACGGATCGATCCACCCGTATCAGAACCGAGTGTTGCAAGAGCAGTTCCGGAAGCAACCGCTGCAGCCGAGCCGCCGCTGGATCCACCCGGAATGCGGTTGAGATCCCAAGGATTGCGGGTCGGGTGGAAAGCTGAGTTCTCGGTCGAAGAGCCCATGGCAAACTCATCCATGTTCATCCGTCCGAAAGGAATGGCACCGGCAGCTCGAAGATGAGCGACGGCCGTGGCATCGTAAGGAGCAGTGTATCCATCCAGAATCCGGGATGCCGACTGAAGAGGCTGTCCGGCGACGCTGATGGCATCCTTGATACCGATCGGAATGCCTCCGAGGGGCTTCGAGAGATCAGCAGTTACGGCCTCCTTCTTTGCGGCCTCCAGATCACGGGCTATGTAGGCGCCGATGGAGGAGTCTGCAGTGGCGATGCGCTGCTCAAGACCTTCGAGTAGCTCGACTGGGGAGATTTCCTTGGAACGGAGGAGTCGGCGCGTTGCCGCGATGCTCTGATAGGGTGTGAAAGCGGACATGCTAATGGGAGCTGGGAGATGGAAACTAGGAGTTAGGGAAGGCTGCCGGGGGAATTCTCAGTCGAGGACCTTGGGGACGACGAAGAGTCCGTTGGCGTTATGCGGGGCATTTTCCAGGATCGTCTTCTTGGGAAGACTCTCCGTGACTGCATCCTCACGGATCACGTCAAAGACCGTAATCGCATGGGCCGTGGGTTCGATGCCGGAGATATCGAGTTTGTTCATCTGCTCGACGTGATCGAGGATGCGTCCGATCTGTGGACCGAAGATCTCGATCTCCTCGGGAGTGACTTCCAGCCGTGCAAGACGGGCCAAGTAGGGGACGTCGATCGTGTGATGGGGTGCTTCTGTGGACATGGAAAATTCCATTATAAAAGCCCAACGCCCAAAAGGAAAGACCTGCGATATTTTCCTCTCTCGTTCTTGTCTCTTAGGCTTTCGCCTCCGGCAGTTGATTCCAATCTGTCGTGTAGTGGGGTGAGTGACGCTCGGCCCTCATCTTCCAAGCCTTGCCGAGGTTATTCCGACGATCAGTTCCCTGGGAGGCACGGGTGATGACAGGATTCTTCGGATCACCCAAGCGACGATTGATCTCATCGACGATCTTGTCCACGTCAATGCGGCCTGATGTTGCTGGATCCAAAAGGTCAAAGAGCCCTGGCTGGTATTCCTCCTCGGAGACCAGATTAGTGAGTTGTACCCCGGTCTTCTTGTAGCGATATCCGGGGCGGTAGATCCGCTGAAGCAGCGTACGTGACGTGGTCATCAGCTCGGCAGTCGCATGCGTTGGCCGTTCCAGCGTTGTTCCGATACTAGGTGAGTACTGAGGTTGATCCTTACGGAAACGGTTCGTCCGCAGAAAGACCTCCACCCCAGTTGCCAGAAGACCGAAACGGCGAACCTTTTCAGCCGCCCTCGCCACATGATTGGCCAATGCCTCCTCCAGTTCCTCCAACGACTCCACAGGACTTCCGAAGGAGCGACTCGCCATGACTCCCTTGCGATCAGGAGGGACCTCCTCCAACTCCAGACAGCCGATTCCGTTCAGTTCTCGAAGCATCCGCTCACCGACCACCCCCATGCTCCTGCGGATGGCGGATGGATCGGCATACTTGAATTCCAGAGCCGTGGTGATATCCATCCCCTCGAGACGCTGGGCCAGATTCTTCCCGACTCCCCAGAGACCGCCGGTCGGAGTATCGGCCAGAATAGCCTCTGGATTCCAGTAATTGGTCAGGTCGAAGACACCGCCCGTGAGTTCTTTGTTTTTCTTGGCGTGTCGGTTGGCGAGCTTTGCCAGCAGCTTGGTCGAGGCGATCCCGATGCAGACCGGAATTCCCGTCCATTGAAGAACCTTTGCGCGGAGCGCACGCGCCATCTCCTCGTCGAAGTTGTGGGGCAGCTGCAGGAACGACTCATCGATTGAGTAGACCTCGATCGCTGGGACCTCCTCCCGGAGGATTGACATCACCCGAGCCGACATGTCGCCATAGAGGGTGTAGTTGGAGCTGAAGACCTGGACATTATTCTTCCGGATTGCCTCCTGCTGCTCGTGCAAGGGGGCACCCATCGGAATGCCCAGACCCTTCGCCTCCTCGCTCCGGGAGATGATGCAGCCGTCGTTATTGGAGAGGACCACGATTGGCTTGCCCTGAAGGGCAGGGTTAAAGACCCGCTCGCAGGAGCAGAAGAAGTTATTGCAGTCGACCAGAGCGATTTTAGCCAAGGGAACCATAGCAAATGATCTCCACTTTCCTCCCCAGCTGACGAGAGGATTCCGAATGGAGCAACCGCTAGTTCCTAAAATTCCGGAGAGTGTCTGGCGGCATGCCAGAAGTGGAGGATGTGCACAACTCCCACCTTCTCATCGCAGCTATAGTAGACAATGAACGGAGCCGCAGTCATCTTGCGAATCCTTGAGGCGAATCATGGTACGGACATCTGGTCGGCAACGTCCCAAGACTAAGGGCTCGTTCGATCAGACCTTCGCCTACACGGACTGCAGCTACGGAATCATCTTCGGCTATGAAGGATACAATACCCTAGAGATCATCAAAGGCCGTCTCCGTGATCAGGACTTGGAAATCCACGAGACAACAGAGCCCTTCAAATCTTGAAGCTTAGAAAATCTTCTCTCACGCACATCATTCAGGCCCCTGTTCAGCGCATCTTCCAATTCGGAGGCCGGCGGCTCCTCTTGGGCAAAAAGCTCCGCCGTCAAAATCGCCCGATCTCGGGCGGGCAAATGAGAAATTGCCTCCTTGATTTCCAGAAGCGTTGTCATGAAACAAAGCTATCTTGGAAAAGAATGACCTGCAAGTTAGCCCTTTTACAAAACTCCCATCAGCTCTCACTGACGAGAGGCTTCTGTATACCGGCCCAGCAACGTGAGCGCAGCCGCAGCATCACACTAACTGTCTAATAGTCTTCAGTCTAACAGCCTATCTTATCGCGCTTGGTGGATAATGTAGCTGACCACGCCGAAGATAGAGAGCTCCTGCCCCTCAGTTACCTTAATGGGGGCAAATTCAGGATTCTCCGCTTCGAGGAAGACCTCTCCTCCCCGCTTGCGGAAACGCTTCACCGTGAAGTTGCCGTCGATCATCGCCACCACGATCTTGCGGTCTGTCGGTATGAGCGATTTATCAACGATCAGGACATCTCCCGCATGGATTCCCGCATCGCGCATCGAGTCCCCCTTGACACGGACGAGAAAGGTCGCTGCGGGATTACGGATCAACTCCTCATTCAGATCAATCCCACGCTCCAAATGATCATCCGCAGGGGAGGGGAATCCCGCCTCCACGGAGGCAGAGACCAGAGGGAGCTTCAAACTCGTCCTCTTTGCAAAGGGGATGGGTGCCTCGATTTCCATTCAGAAAAGCTCAAGCGAGCAGTGTGTAGAGAGTGCGTAAATAAGAATCCGTCATCCCAGCTACATAATCGGCAACAACTCTGGGCAGACCGTCACTCTCTCTCCTGCTCAGTGTGCGTTCTCCTAGTTTTTCAGGATGGTTCATGAGATCTGCAAAAACAGCCTCCATTTGGCGGCAGGCATTCTCATTAGCGCCATGAACTTCGGGGTGGCGATAGAATCTCTCGTAGAGATGACGGCGCAACGCGGCGTTCCGGGATTTGAGTTCGGGCGAGTAGCCGATAAGGCGTGAAGGCAGATTGCGAACTTCACTGACACTAAGAACGCCTGCGCTGGCGATCGCGGCTCGACTGGTTGAAACGAGATCCTCAACCTCCCGATTGATCAGGCATCGGAGGACGAATTTCCGATAGGTGCGGGGACCGCCTGAAGAGAGAGAAACTGAGGATTCCGTATGAGCCTTCTCATCGGCTTCGCGCCAGAGATCCAAGCTCATGAGTTCCTCCTGAGAGAGAAGACCAGAAGCTAGACCATCCTCAAGATCGTGGCTGTAGTAGGCGATCTCGTCGGCGATATTGGCCACTTGGGCTTCCAGTGAGGGGCTAGGATAACTCATTCCGTCGGGGCTGAGGAGTTCCCGGTGATGTTTTTTCAATCCTTCAAGAACCTCGTGGGAGAGATTCAGCCCGGGATGGTGGGGATAGCTTTCCTCGAGTGTCTCGACGACGCGGAGGCTCTGCTCGTTGTGGTCGAATCCACCATGCTCCTTCATCAGTAGATCGAGGGTCTCTTCGCCCGCATGTCCGAAGGGAGGGTGTCCGAGATCGTGGGCGAGGGCAATCGCCTCGGCGAGATCCTCGTTCAGGCCGAGTGCTCTCGCTACTGTGCGACTCACCGAGGCGACCTCGATAGTGTGGGTCAGTCGGGTTCGGTAATGATCACCCTTGCCGTTGAGGAAGACCTGGGTCTTGCCATCGAGTCGACGGAACGAGGTGCCATGCACGATACGATCCCGGTCTCGCTGGAAGCTGGATCGGAAGGGATGCTCCGCCTCGCGCAGCAAGCGTCCTGAGCTCTCCGAGGCCTTCTGGGCATAGGGAGCAAGAAGCGCTTCGCGGGGATCAAGAGAAGGTGTCATGGAACGGAGTTATGAATTCTCGCCCAGAGTCGCGGAGGCGCGGAGAACTGAGAGATAGATTTCTTGATCATTGTTAAAGGATGAAGGGATCAAATATCCGGAGATACTTACTCTCTCTTTTCCATGTATCTCTGCGTCCCTGCTTCTCAGCGGGAGATCTCTTAGGCTACACGTTAAAGCGGAATTCCATCACGTCGCCATCCTTGACCTCGTACTCTTTACCCTCGATACGGAGCTTCCCAGCTTCACGGCACTTGGGGGCTGAACCGAGAGAATCAAGGTCCGTGAAGGCCATGGTCTCGGCGGCGATGAAGCCGCGCTCGAAGTCGCTGTGGATGACGCCTGCTGCAGCAGGCGCCTTGTCTCCGGCGCGAATGGTCCAGGCGCGTGTTTCCTTGGGTCCGTAGGTGAAGTAGGTTCGCAGACCGAGCAGGGCATAGGCTCCACGAATAAGCTTGCCGACGCCACTATCTGAGACGCCGAGGCCTTCGAGATATTCCTTTGCCTCTTCGGGAGGAAGCTCGGAGAGCTCGCTCTCGATCTGGGCGCTGACGACCACCGTGCCGGTGCCGTGATGGGTCGCAGCATAGTCGACGACGGCCTTCACATGGGGATTGGTGGAGTAGTCGCCCTGCTCAAGTGGTGCGAGATCCTCCTCGCGGACATTGGTGGCGAAGAGCACGGGTTTCGCGCTCAGAAGGAAGAATCCCGCCATCAGCTTCTTCTCGTCGTCGGTGAGTGTGGCCGTCGTGGCTGGCTTACCTTCGTTGAGATGAGGGAGGAGTTTTTCGCCGAGTTCGATTTCGGCTTTGGCGACCTTGTCGCCCGTGCGTGCGGCCTTCGTCTGGCGCTCAATCCGTTTCTGGACGGTGGCCATGTCAGCGAGGACAAGTTCCGTGGTAATGATCTCGATATCGCGCACAGGATCGATCGATCCCGCCACGTGGTGGATGTCTTCGTTCTCAAAGCAACGCACCACCTGAACGATGGCATCGACCTCGCGAATGTGGGCGAGGAACTTGTTTCCGAGACCTTCACCTTCGCTGGCGCCCTTCACGAGTCCCGCAATATCGACCACCTCGATGGCTGCGGGGATGACCTTCTCAGAGCCAGCCAGTTCCCTGAGTCTCTCGAGTCGAACGTCCGGCACATTCACCACACCGACATTCGGTTCGATGGTGCAGAAGGGAAAGTTTGCCGCCTCGGCCTTGCGGCTCCGTGTGAGGGCGTTGAAGAGAGTTGATTTTCCCACGTTGGGGAGTCCGACGATTCCTGTTCTTAACATCTATCCTTGCTACATGACGCCGGGCCGGGGAAAAACTTCTTTCACACACCAAAGCAAAAAACTTTTTCATGAAAAAATCCCTTCAGTCTCTTTCTTTGCTTGTTTCGACGATGGAAAACCTCCTGCGGACGGGTGAAATCCATGATTACCCAGGGGCCATGAATGGTCTCCAGATTGCCAATTCGGGAAAGGTCAGCCGGATCGTCGCTGCGGTTGATGCCTGCGAAGAGGTGATCCGGGAGTCCTCAAAAGTTCCGGAGACTCTTTTGATCGTGCATCACGGTCTTTTCTGGAACGGGGTGCAGACGGTAACCGGAGCACACTATCGCAAGATCAAGGCTGCCTTGGATGGCGATCTCGCCCTGTACAGCTCTCATCTCCCCCTGGATCTCCATCCAAAACTCGGAAACAATTTCCTGTTGGCCAAGGCTCTGGGCCTGACCGGGATTAAGCCGGCTCTGGAGATGAAGGGCCAGAGCGTGGGTGTGATCGGACAGCTGAAGGGGCTCAAACGCGATGCTTTTGCGGAATTACTCTCAGGTGCTGTCGGTGGTGATGTGCACCTGGCGCCAGGTGGCCCGGAAGTCATCAAGTCTGTCCTGGTGGTTACCGGCGGAGCGGGGAGTGAAGTGGCGCGTGCGGCCTCCCTGGGTGTGGATGCCTTTGTGACGGGGGAGGGGCCTCATTGGAGCTACACGGCTGCTGAAGAGCTGGGTGTGAATCTGTTTTATGGAGGGCACTACGCCACCGAGACCTTCGGAGTGAAAGCTCTGGCTTCCCTGATTGCCTCCAAGGCCGGTCTTCCCTGGAGCTTCCTTGATCATCCCACCGGGCTGTAAGGGAGTGAGCGGGAATACTCCCATCGGAATCGAGTTCTTTCAACGGGATCCCCTGATCTGTGCCCGTGAGCTGATCGGATGTACTTTTGGTTTCGGTGATACGGCTGGCAAGATTGTGGAAACAGAGGCCTATGCGGCAGTGGGTGATCGTGCCTGTCACACATGGAAGAGAGCTGCTGCCCGTGAGTTCGTCTCCTCTCATGCACCGGGAACTGCGTATGTCTATCTGAACTATGGCATGCACTGGCTCTTTAACTTTCTGGTCAAGGGGGCACAGCGTGAGGGATTTGTCCTGATCCGTGCCTTGGAACCGCTGGAGGGCATTCCGCTGATGAGGAGACGCAGGGCGAGGGAAAGCCTTCAGGAACTCTGCAGTGGTCCGGCCAAACTGACTCAGGCCCTCGGCATTACCGGAGATCATCACGGATGCGATCCCTTGATTGATAAGGGATGGTTGCTAAGTAAACCCCCAGGGGATCACGCAGTGGCTGTCTCAAATCGAATCGGAATTACTTTGGATGCTGAGTATCCCTGGCGTTTTTTTAGCAAGGGATGTCCGTTTGTAAGTTTTCCTGCCTGATTGGGCTCGCTTGCTAGGCAAAACAAGCAATTTGGGCAAAAAAAAAGCCAGTCCGACTGAACGGACCGGCTCTTCAGGAAAGTCCGGGAAGAAACCCCGGAAAGCAGAGTTATTTGCTCTTGCCGCTGGATGATGGGCAGGACTGCTGGCAGCACTGCTTGTGGCAGCAGGCCCCCAGGCTCAGGCTAGCCGCCGCGAGGGCGATGATTGCCGCGATTTTGGTAATGGTCATGATAAATTTCGCCTCCTTTGTAAGCTGGTTGCCTTGATTCCAATCTAGTTCATTGAGTTATTCTGTCCAGTTTTGGGTATTCTTTTTCTGCCTTTAAATGAAGAAAAAATGGAATATTTCACAAAGTGGCCCAAAAGTTGCTTGCATTGAATGCCATCTCTTCCATGAATAGATCATGGCAGGCATGGAACTCATCGCGGGTGTTGCCCAACAGCAGGCACTCTCCCCGCAAATGCAGCAGAGTCTGCAACTCCTACAGACTCCTGTTGCCGAGCTTCGGCAGATGGTTGCCGCCGAGTTGGCGGCTAATCCCGTTTTGGAAGAAGAGGATCTTCTCGGGGGAGGTGCTGATCCCGGAGAGGATCCTCTCCCGAATCAGGAGTCTGATCGCAGGGGAAGTGAGAACGAATTCTCGCTTCAGGACGAGTGGAGGGAGTACCTGCCTCAGGCTTCGGCTCGGCCTACCTATTCCGCGGATGACGAGGAGCGGCGGAGGTTTCTTTTTGATTCGCAGGTTTCAAGGCCGACGCTCAGAAACCTGGTGCTTGATCAAGCAGCGGGTTTCCCTCCCGAGGAGATACGGCTTGTCGAAATCATTGCCGGAAGTCTGGACGAGGATGGCTACCTGAGAATCAGCATCCCTGATCTGGCTGCCGCAGCTGGAGTTCCCGAGGCTGTGATGGAGTCTGTGTTGGGAAAGGTCCGTGAATTTGAGCCTGCGGGAGTTGCCGCATCGGATCTCGCGGATTGTCTGCTTCTTCAGCTCTCAAGACGGGGAGAAGGGAATGGTATTGCCGCACGTATTCTCAGTCACTATCTCCCCCAATTGGCCCGTCACCGCTATGAGGAGATCGCACGTGATCTCCGTGTCCCTGTGGCCGATGTCACCACGGCCGCACGACACATCTCCACATTGGAGCCGAAACCCGGACGTCCCTTTGCCACGGCTGAAGAGCAGGGGGTCATTCCTGATCTCATCGTCATTCACGAGAGTGATGGGGAGGGTGATGAGGGAGGATTTACGGTCCGTCTGAATGAGGATGAACTTCCCCGCTTGCGGATCAGCAATGATTACAAGGAGTTGCTGGCGGAACGCGGACAGAACGAAGAACTCCTTCTCTACCTGCGGGAGAAGATCAAAGGGGCTCGGTTTTTTCTCCGCAGTCTCCAGCAGCGCCAGCAGACGCTTCTTGCCATTGGCAATCAGATTGTTTCCCGGCAGGAGGAGTTTTTCCGCAGGGGAGCATCGGCCCTCAAGCCACTCATCATGGCTCAGATTGCTGATGCTGTCGGACTGCATGTCACCACGGTGAGCCGAGCCGTTTCAGGCAAATACATGGACACTCCCCAGGGGCTCTTCGAAATGAAATATTTCTTCACTCCCGGATTCCAGAATTCGGACGGAAGCTCCGTCAGTAACGAAATGGTGAAGGGGGCGATTCGGGAGATGGTTGACAAGGAATCCACCCGATCTCCCCTGAGTGATCAGGAAATCGTTACGGAGTTGGAAGAGAGGGGGCTGAAGGTTGCCCGGAGAACCATTGCAAAATATCGGGAGCAGCTTGGAATCCTGCCGAGCCATCTACGAAAAATAAGCTGATCGTTCTGGCAACCAGCGACTGACTTCTCAACCGCTTCAGACCTTACCGCTCCAGCATTCGCAGAGCGTTCTTTGCCGAGCCAAGAAGGGCCGTTTCGTCATTCAGGACAACATTGATCGGCATCGTCTCCAGGAGAGGTCTGAGACGCCCCTTGTTCAGGAAGCTCTCAAGGAAGAGGGAACGGCGGAGAAGTGGCAGGATCTTGGGAGGAATGCCTCCTCCGAGGAAGACACCACCAGTGGCCATGGTTTTGAGAGCCAGGTTCGCAGCCTCAGCACCGAGCGCCCTGATGAAGAGGTCCATGGTTGATCGGCAGAGTGGGCACGATCCATCCGCAGCATGCTTGTCGATGACAGCGGCAGCATCCTGCTCCATGATCTCGCTGGCGACGGCGGGTGTCTCCACGCCGCGTCCCGTGTCACGGAGAAAGCGGTAAATATTGGCGATACCCATACCTGACACCACCCGCTCGAAGCTGACGCTGCCGTATTCCCGCCGAAGGAAAGTGAGGAGGTCGTGCTGGAGTTCATCCGTCGGGGCGAAGTCCGCGTG
>CAIKYN010000153.1 GCA_903831635.1 uncultured Spartobacteria bacterium | reverse complement strand
GGATGAGCTCAACGCCACCTTCCCCGGCCTTGGCGAGCGTATCGTTGACGAGAATGGAACCATCCGCCGCTTCGTGAACATCTTCGTGAATGACGAGGATGTGCGTTTCCTTCAGGAGAAGGAGACCCCGATCAAGGAGGCCGATGTCATCTCGATTGTTCCTGCCATCGCCGGAGGCTAGGATCCCGATACGCCCCGCTTGCCCAACGAGAGAAAAGAACCGAACATAGAACCCATGGAAACGACCCGCCTCTGGCTCATGTATCCGGCGAAGCTTATCACGCGTCCCATCGTCTATGAACTCGGACACAAGTTCTCCGTGACGACGAATGTCCGGCAAGCAAGCGTGACCAACGAGATCGGCCTCGTCTGTCTGGAACTCATCGGCGAGCGTGGCGAGATCAAGCGTTCCATCGCTTGGCTCGAAGAGCTTGGAGTCAAGGTCGAACCTGTTGAGATCAACACCATCGAAGGTTAATCATTTTCACGTCATGAAAATCTCCCTAGGCAGCGACCACGCTGGATTCGAATACAAGCAGGCGATCGCTGAAATGCTCCGCACGCAGGGGCATGAGGTGATCGATTGCGGCACGCATTCCGCTGACTCGACCGACTACCCTCTCTGGTGCATCCCCGCCGCCGAGAAGGTGGTAAACGGCGAGGCCGACAAGGGGATCGTCTTCGGCGGCTCCGGAAACGGAGAGGCGATCGCTGCGAACAAGGTGAAAGGGATCCGCTGCGCCATCGCCTGGAGCGACGATACGGCTCGTCTCGGCAGTGAGCATAACAATGCCAATGTCCTCTCGATCGGCGAGCGCATGGTCTCGCTCGAGACCGCCAAGCGCCTTGTCGACATCTGGCTCTCCACCCCGTTCGAGGGAGGCCGTCACCTCAAGCGCATCGAGGAACTCGCGCGCTATGAGTTGGGACAGCCAATGCAGTAGAGGGAAGAAAAGGCACTTTGTCTGAAACTGCTTCAGCCTCTGAAGCTATCGGACGGCCACAATCACTGCGGTTGCATTGTCTTTGCCTGAGGAGGTCGTGGCTTCTGACGCAAGATGCTGGGCAGGTGTGATGCCTTTGGGGCATCCCTTCAAAGTCTCGGCGATTCTTTGATCCGAGAGTCCGTCGGTAATGCCGTCCGAGCAGATAAGAAAACGATCGCCTGATGAGCAGGAGATCTCTCCGACCTGCGGGTTCACGAACTGATTGCCGGCGCCAAGCGCTTTCTGGAGGCGGTTTTTAGCAGGATGCATGCGTGCCTCTCGTTCGCTCATCTGACCTGTCCGCCTGAGCCATCCGACATGGGTATCGTCGCTGGTGAGCTGGGTGATTCTGCCTTCCTTGGACAGGTGGTAGATGCGGGTATCGCCTATGTGGGCAAAGTGCATCGATCCTTTCGAGAACCAGCAGAGGCTCAGGGTCGATCCCATCCCCTGGCACTCTTCGTAGCTGTCACCCAAATATTGGAGTGCCTTGTGGATCTCGGCGAAGAGGGAGTCGAAAACAGCACCGTAGCTGATCGGTGTGCCTACTGAGCAATGGCGGATGACGGGAGGGATCATGCGCGTGATTTTTTCGACGGCGATCCTGCTGGCGAATTCCCCCGCGTTCGCGCCGCCCATTCCATCGCCGACTGCAAAGATTAAATTGGCCTCGTCCGATGACTCCCCGACTTTTCCCAGATGCCGCACTTCTTCGTCATGGATCGCCAATCCGACAAAGGCATCCTCGTTATTGGAACGATAGGGCCCCTTGTCCGAGCAACCTGACCAGGAAAGGGAGATGGTTTGGACTGATGATGGAGGTGCGAGCGGCTTGGTCTCTGGCTTAGTCTTGGACTTGATAGAATCAAGCACCGTGGCAAATTCAAAGTCGATCAAGCAGAAGCGCCCGTCCTGCTGGCGGTAGGTGACATTACGTAGTTCCGGATCATCGTGACGGACCCCGTAATGTTCCAGTTCGTCAAAGAGTTCTTTGCAGCGTTGCGGATCAAGCTGATCAACACGGGAGCCGCAGTTCGAGGTCACGAGCAGAAGCTTCTCCGGATCAGCCGAGATCACGCGGGGAACGAAGTAGCACCCGGTTTTTTCCAGGTGGCGAAGCACATGCAGCTCGTTGTCAAAGCGCTCCTGCGCCTTGGGGCCGTGAAAATGTTTACGCACGCTCCCGTCAAAGCAGACCTGGACCGTGGCGCGCTGGGTGTCCTTGACAGTAAGCATGATAAAAAACTGAAGGTGTTTAGGCTGAAGACTATTAGGTCAGAGAGCCAGCAAGGGATGGAAGAGGCAATTTGAAGAAACATGAGACCCTCTTGTTTTTTGACCTATGAGGCTAAGGCTACGACCACGAATGGTCTCAAAATCTCCGCTATGAGGAGATTTTGTCATTTTGGCATTGAAGTTGCTTGATCCTTTTATGCCCGATCCTAAAGTCGGGATATCACTTATTGCGTGCAGTCCGCAACGCAAAGGGTGATCAAAAAAAGACACCGGACACACCACAACCACCCCAATCACATGGCGAAGTACAAACTCGAATACATCTGGCTCGACGGTTACGAGCCGGTTCCCAACCTCCGCAGCAAGACAACGATCAAGGAGTTTTCCAAGGCTCCCACGCTGAAGGATCTCCCGATGTGGGGTTTCGACGGTAGTTCGACCCGACAGGCCGAAGGCAAGAGCAGCGACTGTCTCCTTAAGCCCGTTGCCAGCTATGTCGACCCGACCCGCGAGAACGGTTATCTCGTCATGTGCGAGGTGCTCATGCCCGATGGCAAGCCGCATCCCTCAAATTCCCGTGCCACGATTCTCGACGATCCTGACACTTGGTTCGGATTCGAGCAGGAATATTTCCTCTATAAGGACGGCGCACCTCTTGGCTTCCCCAAGGGCGGATTCCCGACCGAAGGGCAGGGCAGGTTCTACTGCGGAGTCGGCTTCAACGCAGTCGGTGATATCGCCCGCGACATCGTCGAGGAGCATCTTGATATCTGCCTCGAGATGGGCATCAACCACGAGGGCATCAACGCGGAAGTTGCCAAGGGTCAGTGGGAGTTTCAGATCTTCGGCAAGGGCTCCAAGAAAGCCGCCGATGAAATCTGGCTCGCCCGCTATGTCCTGATGCGCGTCTGCGAGAAGTACGGCGTCGATGTCGAATTCCACTGCAAGCCCCTTGGCAAGGATGTTGACTGGAATGGTTCCGGAATGCACTGCAACTTCTCGACCAAGTTCATGCGTGAGAAGGGCGGTAAGAAGTACTTCGAGAAGCTCATGGCAGCATTTGACAAGTTCAAGGATGAGCACATCGCCGTCTATGGACCTGATAACCATTTCCGCCTGACCGGTCTCCACGAGACTCAGTCGATCGACAAGTTCAGTTATGGAGTCGCTGATCGCGGCGCTTCGATCCGTGTCCCACACAGCTTCGTGAATAATGACTACAAGGGTTACCTTGAGGATCGCCGTCCGAATTCCCAAGGCGACCCGTACAAGATTGCCAGCCGCGTTCTTCAGACCATCAAGACTGTTCCGCTCAAGTAATCACGACGGCCAGTATCACTCAGAAAACCGCCATCCCGAGAGGGGTGGCGGTTTTCTTTTGGAAGGAAAGGATGAAGTCAGAAGGGTGAATGATGAAAGCAAGCTGGCTCTACCTTTTAGATCCTCGGTTGTTTTATCCTTCACCCTTCATAATTCATCCTTGCAGCCCACCTTCAGCGGGCTATTCTATCCAACCGCGCATCATACATTTGCCGTCGGTCCTTGGGTGATCAGCACGTACTGGTCATCGGAACGCGCCAAGGGAAACCCGGCAACGAAAAACAAAAGACATCATGCCTATCCGCCTCGGTCGCTTCGAAATGCCGAAGACCCTCGCTAAGAACGAGAAAACCGCCACAGAAACCTACGCGCAGTTCATTGCCGAGCCCTTTGAGGCTGGCTACGGCCACACCATCGGCAACTCGCTTCGCCGCACCCTTCTCTCCTCTCTCGAGGGAGCAGCCATCACCTCGGTCAAGATCGAGGGGGCTCCCCATGAGTTCACCGCTATCCCCGGCGTCGTCGAGGATGTCGTCGAGATCATCCTCAACCTCAAGAAGGTTAAGTTCAAGGCCCACGACCATGAGGTTCGTAACCTGATCCTCTCCGTGAACAAGCAGGGCGCTGTCACCGCCGGTGACATCCAGTCGACCGCCCAGTGCGAGGTTCTCAATCCTGACCAGCACATCTGCACTCTCGACAAGAAAATGAAGTTTGAGGCCGAGTTCGAGGTGAAGGTCGGCCGCGGCTTCGCTACCGGCGACGAGAACAAAGCCGCGGATAAGCCGATTGGCGTCATCGCCATCGATTCCATCTTCTCGCCTGTCACCAAGGTCAAGTATGCCGTCGAGCAGACCCGCGTCGGCCAGCAGACCGATTACGACAAGCTCATCCTCGACATCTGGACCGACGGACGCCTTACCCCGGACGAAGCACTTCTTCAGTCCGCCGCGATCCTTCGTCATCACCTCGACGTCTTCGTCAACTTCGACGACACACAGGTCGAGTTTGACGAGACCCCAGTCGAGGTTAGCCAGGAGAACAACCGCCTCAAAAAGCTGCTCGCTATGAGCGTAAACGAGATTGAACTCTCTGTCCGCGCCGCGAACTGCCTCAACAACGCAAACATCACTTCCGTCGGACAGCTTGCCCTCAAGAGCGAGGCCGAGATGCTCAAGTACCGCAACTTCGGCAAGAAGTCGCTGAACGAGATCAAGGACAAGCTTGTCCAGCTCGGTCTGGGTCTTGGCATGAAGTTCGAGCCGGGCCTTGTCGAGAATCTCGCCCCCGTCGCCGAATAATAAGGCCATACTAGAAAAACTAAAACGCCATGCGTCATCGTAAAAAAACCGTCAAGCTCGGCCGCAGCCAGGCACACCGTGATTCGCTTCTCGCGAATCAGGTCTGCAGCCTCATCGAGCACCGCCGCATCAAGACCACCCTCGCCAAAGCCAAGGCTACCAAACCGCTGGCGGAGCGTATGCTCACTCTGGGCAAACAGGGTGATCTTCACTCCCGTCGTGTCGCGATCTCCTACCTCAAGCACAAGGATATCGTGAAGAAGCTCTTCACCGAGATCGCGCCCGCAGCGGCCGATCGCAAGGGAGGCTACACCCGCATCGTGAAGCTCGGTGCCCGTCTCAGCGACAGCGCTCCGATGGCTTATCTCGAGTGGGTTGACTACGCTCCCGTTGCGAAGGAGGAGGTCGTTGCTGAAGCTGCTGAAAAGCCAGTCAAGAAAGCAAAGGCTCCTAAGGCCGAGAAAGCCGAAGGCGAAGCTTCTAAAAAGAAAGCTGCCCCCAAGAAAGCCAAGGAAGAGAAAACCGAGGAATAAAACCTCGCTTCAACCAATTAACGAAAAGCCCCGGAGAAATCCGGGGCTTTTCTTTTGTGGTCATGGCGTGAGATTTTGGCGCGGTACTATAGTTCGGCAAGTTCGCAACATCGAGTGCTGGGAAACGCGGAGCAGCTTGAGCGAAGCACCGTCCCGCAAGGGGCGCAGTCGTCGGAAGGCGGCGAGAAAAAGGCTACAGGATCACTGGCACACCTCGCGCCACATTCAAACTTCCATCACCAACAATTGCCGCGCCTCAATCTAGCGGAGAAACGCAAAAATCTGTTTTTACACTGCGTCCAATCCGAAGGCGCTGTGCGCCAACTTGGCTGCATCGGCGATCTTTGCCTCATCGATGATGACGGCGATCTTGATCTCCGAGGTGGAGATCATCTGGATGTTGATGCCTCCCTTTGCGAGCGCATCGAAAAGCTTGGCCGCGACACCTGAGTGGGTGCGCATCCCGATGCCAACGACGCTGAGTTTGGCGATACCATCCTGTTTGCTGACCTTGCCGGCGCCAATCTCCGTG
>CAIKYN010000152.1 GCA_903831635.1 uncultured Spartobacteria bacterium | reverse complement strand
TCGTCGGCGACAACATGATAGAAATTTGTCGTCTTCTGGAGTGTGCCAACGATGGGTGTGCCAACTCTCTCGACGACCCTGATAATACGCCCTTCCTGTCGGCCGTCACGCCGTGGGCGACCGTGGAAGCGGGGTTGATGGATAAGGCGCGCTACGACGCGATCGCCATTGAGTGCGGTACCAAGGTTATCCGCTGAGATAAACAGATCCTTGCCTCCCTCCTGATCAGCTAGCACGTGGCCGGATCCGCCGGCATGGATTTGCAGCTTACCTGTGAAGAGATCGGCGCTCTCTGGCAGGATGTAGTGATCCGTGCGAACCCGAACAATGCGACCGGTACGTTCCAGAGTAGCCAGCGTTTGATCTAAGAGAGGAAGATTACTCCGATCCAGCCGGAGGGCGCAGGCTATTCCTGAAGCTTGGAGTGGCTCGCCTTCCAGCAGCGGAAGGAGATCAGCGACCAGACGTTGATTCAAGGGTTCCGGCCTGCGAGGCACTGGAGATGTTTGGGGTGTTTGGGAGGATTTGGCTCTGGGGGACTTCTGCGATTTTTGATCGGAACTCCTTCGAGGCGACCCCTTAGCGACACGAGCCGTCTTCTGCTTGGGCGCAGAGGTTCGTTCGCTCCGCGGCTTCCCATGGGAGGTCTTGCCGGAGGTTTGGGAATGCTTCGTTTTCTTGGGGCCGCTAGGGCTATTCTTAGGCACGGGTTACCATCCGATGCTTTCTTCACCTAGCAAACAAGAAAATGCTTGTACGGGAATCGAGTCGGCAGAAAGTAGCGTGATGAACTCCTTTCCCACTTCCCCTTCACGATCCAGCGCAAAAGCTTCAGCATTCACTCTGATCGAACTGCTCGTGGTGATCGCGATCATTGCCGTCCTGATGGGGCTTCTTTTTCCCGCTGCTCAATCTGCCATTAATTCGGCCAAGAAAACCACGGCCAAGAACCAGGCTGTTCAGATTGCCACGGCGATCACGGCATATGAGACAGAGTATGGCAGGCTCCCCGCATTTACAGGCACCAACATGGCTGCTTCAAATATTGCGATCCTCTGCACCACGAACGACTCCATTAACAATCCACGTGCTGTCCTTTTCATGGAAGCGGCAGCTTGGAAGACTGGCAAAGGGGGAACTAATGCCAATGGATTCTGTGATCCTTGGGGTAGCGTATATTCGGTGGCACTCGACACAAACTACGTGAATCAACTGTCCAATATGCCATATGCTCCAACGCTCGGCACTGTTTCGTCTGCAGGTACTAATCTAACAAAACATGTTGGCGTTTGGACAGTTTGGAGCAATTCGTCAAAGCAATATCTGATTAACTCGTGGGACTGAGGTTTTTCGCGGGTGTGGTTCAATGGTAGAATGTGGGCTTCCCAAGCCTGAGACGAGGGTTCGATTCCCTTCACCCGCTCCATTCGCAGAGGCTTATAGAACGTGCCTCCACAGACCTTCAGAAATCCGTGTAACTAGAATTGTCGCCAGAGCCTTCTTTTTAATTAGTTTTTCAGAGGAACAGCAGCAGCCTTTTCCTTGGCTTCCATCAGTTTCATCCCCTGCTGAGTATACATATTAACGTACATCTTCCGTAGGTCGGCATTGCTGGTTTGGACAATTTCCTTGGCTGTCAGATGAGGGTGAGAGGGCTGAAGGTCGCTGAGAATCCGGTGGATGATCGGGTCCTTCGTGGGATCGGGTGTCGCTTTTGAGGCTGGACTCGAAGCCTTGGGTTTCGACCCGGCATGAACGGATG
>CAIKYN010000151.1 GCA_903831635.1 uncultured Spartobacteria bacterium | reverse complement strand
TTTTTTCTGATTTCGGTTCAGCGATGAGCCTCCGACGTCATCATTAGAAGTCGGATCAGGGGCCTCTTGCTTGAGGGATCTCTGAGAGGTAAGTGTCTCAAGGTAGGCGAGGCATTCCGGAATCTGCGAGTAGGCATCGTGCCTCTCGTCGCGCTGGAGGGCCATGGCCAGATAACGCATCTGGAGTTGGGCTGCGGTCTGGAAGGAAATGCTATGCAGGAGTTCCTGGTTCTTACGGCTCCAATCCACATAGTCCTGATGAGTCTCGAGGTACTTTGTGTTCTCCAGTGACTTCAGGTAGAGGTCCACCGCAGCTGGAGCGGAATTGGCGGCGGCCTGGATCTGAGAAATTGCGGCGCTTCGACGGTTCTCTTGATGGGTCTTGGCTCCCTGGTCGATCTTGTCCAATTCCTTGAGAATCGCGGCGGAGTTTTGCGGAACTGGTAAATCTTGCGCCACCATCCATCCTGCCAAGAGGAGGGAAGCAAAAACTGTAAGAACGGAAATGGCGCGCAGGGGAAGAGCGTGAGGGTGGAAACACATGAGAAGAGATTCAAGGCAACCCATTCCCTCGGGTCAACGGGGAAGGAGGGATGATCGCAGGGTATGAATGGTGATCTCGGGAGGGCAATAAAAGCGAGCTGCTACGCCGGCAGATCCTGTGCCCCGCGAGGTGTACCCGATCATCGATTGTTCACGCCAAGAACCCGAAAGATGCTCCCTGCGGCATCCTGGGGCATTCCGGTAGAGAGGGATTCCGCCCGGAGCACAGATCTGTCCACCATGTGTGTGGCCGCTGAGGTGGAGGTCATAGCCGAGAGACGCCGCCTCCCGATAGGTCTCGGGCGAGTGAGAGAGGAGGATCGAGATCTCTCCCCGGGGAACGTCGGCCCGTGCCTTTTCCAAATCATGGGTGCGAAAGAAGTGAGGATCATCAATTCCGCAGATCCAGAGTCGTGAATCCTGGCGCTCGATGGGGCGTGATTCGTTGAGCAGGAAGGGAAGTCCTGCCGCTTCAAGTGGTTCTACCTTTTCCAGAAAGTCATGGTTCCCAAGAGTTGCAAAACGCAGCGGGTGAAGATGGGGGATCAAGCGGAGCATTTCGTCGAGGGAACGATCGAACGGCTTCGAGACCTTGTTATGGTAATCCCCAGTCAGGACGACGGCATCGTGAGGGATCGTGAGGATGACTTCCCTGATCCGCTCCATCATCAGGGTCTCAAGATCGCAGTGAAGATCGGCCAACTGCATCAGGCGAAATCCCTCAAAGGCGACGGGGAGTGATGGCAGGATCACCTCGTGCTCCTCAACACGCAGATCGAGGATGTTTTGCAATCCCCGCTTCCTCATCCCGCAAAGGGAAATAATGCCGCTGATGCCGGCATTCACCGAGATGAAGCGCTCCAAGGCGAAGAGGCCGAGTCCTTGGGCAATCTTCCGCTTCTTCAGTTGTTCCTGAAGCTCCAGGCGCTTTTGCGTCCTATCGTTTCCCAATCGTTGCCGGATCGTTTCAGGAATGGTTGGGCCAAGGGGATTCATCAAGAGACTCTCACTATGACATCACTACCGAGGGAATCCAAAAAAAGAGCAGCCCGGTCGGATGATTCCGAGTTCCCCCCCGAGACCTCGAAAGTTTTAACGACCGGGCTGCAACCACAAACCAACTTTGATAAAGCACGCGCCGTGCCAACTCCTTTATAACGCTAGCACCACTCTGTTAAGAGGCTATTGGCGCGGGGATGTTCAAAGATCGCCAGCAATCCCCTATTGGGGTTAAAAAAGTGACCAACCGCATTATCGAAAAATGACCACGGACGATCTTTTTGCACCAAAAGCCTCTTTAGTAGGGCCGGAACTCAGGATTCTGGAATTACGCAGACAGATTGCTCACCACGACCGTCTCTACTACGAACAGGCGAAACCGGAGATCACTGATCGTGAGTATGACGCTCTCTACCGCGAACTGGTTGATCTGGAGAGGGTCTATCCCGATTTACTGGTCTCCGATTCCCCGACACAGAAGGTTGGGGGGCGACCCCAGGGGGCTTTTGCTCAAGTGCGG
>CAIKYN010000150.1 GCA_903831635.1 uncultured Spartobacteria bacterium | reverse complement strand
GAAGCCTTCAATCCGGAGTACAAGACCTGGGTCGATGCCCAGGGACGCCATGATGTCTATAGGATGGTTGTGACTGCCTTCGAGTGTCCCTTTGTGAGTGGTTTTTACATTCTCGCCGTCGGGCTCCTCGGCATGCATCTCAGCCATGGAATCGCCAGCCTCTTCCAGACCCTCGGTATCACGACCGAGAAGATGCGTCCTCTATTTGAAAAGGGTGGTCTGATCGTCGCCTGGATCATTTTCCTTGGCTTTGCCTCCATCCCGACGTCAGTTCTTCTCGGTTTGGTGAAGGCTCCTTCCAGCCTCCCGGCCTGCCCCTTCTGCCACTAATCGAAACTAGTTAGAAACCTTCATACCCCGACCATGATTCTTGATGCCAAAATCCCCGAAGGTCCGATCGAGAAGAAATGGACCTCGTTCAAGAACAACGCAAAGCTGATCAGCCCAGCCAACAAGCGTAAGTTCAAGGTCATCGTCGTCGGTACCGGACTCGCCGGTTCCTCCGCATCGGCTACGCTTGCCGAGCTTGGTTATCAGGTTGAGACCTTCTGCTTCCATGATAGCGCCCGTCGCGCCCACTCCATTGCAGCGCAGGGAGGTATCAATGCCGCCAAGAACTACCAAAACGACGGAGACAGCGTCTGGCGCCTCTTCTACGACACGATCAAGGGTGGCGACTTCCGTGCCCGTGAGGCGAATGTCTACCGCCTTGCTGAGGTCAGCGGCAACATCATCGACGAGTGCGTTTCCCAAGGGGTTCCCTTCGCCCGTGAGTACGGTGGGGAACTCACGAACCGCTCCTTTGGAGGTGCCCAGGTTTCCCGTACCTTCTATGCGAAGGGGCAGACCGGCCAGCAACTTCTTCTAGGAGCCTACTCCGCACTCAGCGCGCAGATCGGCCTCGGCCGAGTGAAGATGCACGAGAACTCCGAGATGCTCGACCTCGTGCTTGTCGACGGCCATGCCAAGGGAATCGTCGTCCGTGACCTGGTCACCGGCGAGATCACCACGCATGCGGCCGATACCGTCCTTCTTTGCACCGGAGGCTACAGCAACGTCTACTATCTCTCGACCAACGCACGCGGCTCGAATGTCACCGCCACCTGGCGTGCCTACAAGCGTGGAGCTGCTTTCGCGAATCCCTGCTACACCCAGATTCATCCGACCTGCATTCCGGTCGCCGGTGATTACCAGTCGAAGCTCACCCTCATGTCCGAGTCGCTCCGTAATGACGGACGCGTCTGGGTTCCGAAGAAGAAAGGTGACACCCGCCTTCCCCAGGATATTCCCGAGGAGGAGCGTGATTACTACCTCGAGCGGAAGTACCCGAGCTACGGCAACCTGGCACCCCGCGACATCGCTTCCCGCAGCGCGAAGGAAGTCTGCGACGAGGGACGGGGTGTCGGCCCCGGTGGACTCGGTGTCTACCTCGACTTCTCCGCCGCCATTGCCCGTCTGGGTGAGAAGACCATCCGCGAGCGCTACGGCAATCTCTTCGAGATGTATCAGAACATCACCGGAGAGAGCGCCTACGAGCGTCCGATGCGCATT
>CAIKYN010000149.1 GCA_903831635.1 uncultured Spartobacteria bacterium | reverse complement strand
GGTTGCGTTTCCCTCGGTGATTCCTGCCTTGATGATTCGCTCTGCAGCCTTCTCGATGTCGTAGCTGACGCGACGTAAGGTGAAGGAGTTCATCTCCGGATCGTAGATCCCGTAGGTGGCACGGGTAGAACCATCCCGAGGCTGGCCGACGGAGCCGACATTAATCGCGCATCTCTTGGTGCGGTCCAAGAGTATCTCCCCCTCGCCGGGGATCCCCCAACGGATCTTATCGGCATATTCGAGCGCGATGGCCGGCTTGTGAGTGTGTCCGTAGAAACAGATGGGGGTGGTCTGCTGTGCGAAGTGATCTACTGCCTCCTTATCATCCATGAGGTAGCCGAAGGTCTCCGGTCTATTCAGGCTTCCATGGACAATCATGAAGCCGTGAAGCACTGAAGTGAACGGAAGCTGTTTGAGCCATTGTAGCTGTTCTGGCGAAAGTTCTTCGCGGGCATGATTGATTCCCTTGGTCACGTGATGGCCTACCCCAATGATGGGGATATCGTATTGGGCATAAACATCATGGTTCCCCATGACGGTCACCGAGCAGCGCTCCCGTACGAGCTTCACGCACTCGGCCGGGGCGGCTCCATAGCCAACAATATCTCCCAGACACAAAATCTCCCCAACGCCCTGCTGGTCAATGTCAGCCAGCACAGCCTCCAAGGCATCAATATTCGCGTGGATGTCAGATATCAGGGCGATTTGTTTCATGGGTATCTATTTATGATACCAATATGCCTAGGCCACCAAGTGTCCTATGCCTGTGAAAAAGGTGTTTAGGCTGAAGTCTGCTAGACTGCTAGGAAGTGGACTTCCCCTCCTCGGGTTGACACCCGGATCACGTAACGTATCCTTTAACCAAATGGATTACTCCAAGATCATCACGATCGAAGCAGGAAAGCGTAGTGGTAAGCCGTGCATCCGAGGGATGAGGATCACAGTTTCTGACATCCTTTCTTATCTCGCCTCGGGCATGACCGAGGAGGAAATCGTGAAGGATTTTCCCGAACTGACCCGGGAGGATATCAAGGCTAGCTTGGCATTCGCAGCAGACCGTGAAGGTCATCTGATGGCGGTCCATGCATGAAGCTGTTGCTGGATCAAACGAGGTCATTTGGGTTGACCGAGTTGTAGTCACCGACGGTGAACCCGCAGGGCGAGCCTTGCGGGAAGCAAGCGAGTACAAAATCTTTCCCGAAGGATTCCATCAGTCATCGGGGATTTGTTTCCTGAATCCGATCATGTCGCAAGACATGGATTAGACCGTGTGTCTGACGAGGAAGTCTGGAGTTTCGCTGCCAAAGAAGGCTTTGTGATTGTTTCTAAGGATTCCGATTTTCATCAGATGAGTCTGGTGAGGGGCTTTCCTCTAAAAGTCGTTTTCCTCAAAGTTGGTAATTGCCCCACGGATCTCATTGTTTCGGTGATCCGGAAGCATGAACGCGATTTCAAGGAATTCGACGCCGATAAGTCTGCATCTTTACTGATTGTCGAGTTGTAGACCTTACGGTTCGACGGTGGGAGTAGTTTGTTCGCTCTATGACACAAGAAACCATTGCTGCTCATCAAATCACCAGAAGTTTCGGGCGACTGGGCTAGGGTAGGCGCTGATGAGGTTCATGACATTCATGGGTATTATTCTCCTATGACAAGAAAACGCCGGCCACCTCCAACTGAAGGCAGCCGGCATCGCTCTGATTCTATCGATTATTTGCCTGAGAGATCCTTGGCCTCTTCTTCAGCCAAGATCTCCTGCAGGGTGGGTTTTGCAAACTGTGGTCTTGGTGCAAGCTTGCTGTATCGGACTGAAGCACTCATTGCGCGCAGTGCATTCTTGGCACTTCCATCCTGCTGGTAGTAATTCGTCGAGCTCTCAACGCTGATATTGATTCTCGATGCATTTGCGATGGCGTCCTGGTTGGCTCCCATGAAGAGGAACTCCCATTTGTAGACATCGGTCTGGTGCTTGATCTTTTCGCTAATCTGATCCCACGAGAAGATCCGTGAGGAATTCTCCTCGCCGTCGGTCATGATGGCCACAATCACCTTGGCGGGGCGCTCGGCCTCCGGGGTCTCACTAAGTCTCTTGCCAATTGAGTCGATGGTTAATCCGATGGCATCCAGCAGGGCGGTGTTTCCACTGGGTAGGTATGTCTTCTCGGTGAGCAACGGCACTTCGGTCACCGGTACGGAGGAGTAACGAACTTCGGGCGCCGTGCTAAAGAGGGTCAGACTCAATCGCACAGGGTAGGTGGCATTCTCCTGTTTTTGCTGATCCAGAAAGGCATTCACTCCCTCGAGTGTACCGGCCTTGATCGATTGCATGGATCCGGATTGGTCAAGAATGAAGGCGATTTCGGTGAGGTTGTTGGCGGTGTTGGCGTCGGTCATGGGTGGTGGAGTGGTGTCGGAGACCCAGTGTCCCCGGTCCTGTTTATTATACCAACGTGGTAGGTCACAGGGTGTCCTAGGGTAAAAAAAGAGAAAAAAAGGCCTAGGACACTCTAGGACCTTGTTGCCCTGTTAAGGGTGGATCTCTAAATTAGATCCACTTTCCCATGCCCAACCCGAAGCTCATCTTTCTGGACCAACCGCAATCGCTTGCTGAGCAGGTAGCGGATGCGTTGCTCGAGGGAGTGGAGGGGAATCCCTACGATCTATCGAAGACGGAGGTCTGGATTCCGACATCGGGTGCGGCGCGCAGGATTCGGCATGCGCTCGCAAAAGTTTCCTCGGAGAGGGGAAGCGGTGTGATCTCGCCCAAATTCTCCTCCCCGATGAAGGCGCTGCTTCCGAAGGGGCCGCTGGCTTCGCGATCAGACCGTGAGGCGGCTTGGGGTCTGGTGCTCCAAAAGACACCACGCACCGCGATGGAACATCTTTTCCCTAAGGGTGAGGTGCTGGAGGGGGAGCAGGCGCTGCTCGGGACGGCCGGCATGATGTGCGATCTCTGCGACCTGCTGGCAGAGGGAGGGATTACTCCCGAAGTACGAAGCATCCCGAGGATCTGTTCCGAGGATGAGGAGCGGTGGCAGGAAATCGCCCAGCTCTACCGTTGGTATCTCGATGTCCTGAAGCATCACTACCTCTGGGACCCGAACGAAGCCCGCATCAAGGCGTGGGAGGAGCCGGTCGGGCCGATCAGTTCACTCACGATCGTTTGTCTTCCCGATCTCACCAAGGCCGCGCAGTTGAAGGCGGAGAGCGTGCTCAAGGCCGGTATTCCGGTCACGGTCCTTGTCTGGAAACCCAACAACTCCACGACATGGGGAGGATGGTTTGATGCCTGGGGGAGGCCCCTTGCCAGCGAGTGGCTCTTCGCGGAAGTACCACTCACTCCCGAGCAGATCGTGATGGCAAAGGACCCGGCGGAGGAGGCGGTGCTTGCCATCGATTTCCTGAGCAAGGCCGGAGGGGATCATTCACTGGTGCTTAGTGATGCGAAACTTGTTCCCGCCTTCCAGGCCGAAGTCCTCCGACGGGGAGGGAATCCCTACCTGCCGGAAGGGGAGCCGCTTGCACTGACAGAACCAGCCGTGGTGGTTGCAGAATGGATCTCGCTGAAGCGCGACCGCTCGCTGCGCACGCTTCGCCGGCTGCTCGAAACTCCGTGCTTTGCCGCATGGCTTGGCGAGAAGAGTGATCTGACTCATGAGCGACTCCTCACGGCCTGCGATGCCATGACGCTGGAGCTTCTTGCGGAAACCCTGCCGGAGGGTCCGATTCCTCCGAAGGGGATCCGTGACAAGCAAACCCACGCCGATGCTGGCAAGTTGCAGAAGGCGATCCTCGCCGAACTCTCGAAGGGACCCTCCGAGCTACTCAAAGCGATCTGGAAGGGGAGCGCTGCCGATCAAGTGGAGGAGGTCCTG
>CAIKYN010000148.1 GCA_903831635.1 uncultured Spartobacteria bacterium | reverse complement strand
TCAGCACAACCTGCGGAACCTCGACGTTGAGATCCCTCGCAACAAGTTTGTTGTGATCACGGGGCCAAGCGGCTCCGGAAAGTCATCGCTCGCATTCGATACCCTCTTCGCTGAGGGGCAACGGCGCTATGTCGAGAGTCTCTCCGCCTATGCACGTCAGTTCCTAGACCAGATGCAGAAGCCGGAGGTCGATCATATCGAGGGACTCTCTCCTGCAATTGCAATCGAGCAGCGGATCGCACCACCGAATCCCCGCTCGACCATCGCCACCACGACAGAGATCTACGATTACCTTCGTGTTCTCTATGCCGCCATCGGCACACCCCATGACCCTGAGACGGGTGTGCCCATCCGCCGTCAGTCGCCCCAGCAGATCGCATCGGAGATCCTCTCATGGCCCGAGGGGACTCGTCTCATGCTGCTGGCTCCGCTGGTGAGGAATGAGGCAGGAGAATTCCGCGATGTCATTGATCGTGCTCGCCGTGAGGGATTTGTCCGTCTGAGGATCGATGGCGAGATCATCGATCTGGGGCGACCGGAGCCCATAAAACTTTTAAAGTCGAAAAAGCACACGATCGAGGCGGTGGTTGATCGTTTGGCACTAAGGGCTGAAGGAGAAGGTGAGGGGATCCGTGAACGGCTTCTCGATTCTCTGGAGACTTCACTGCGTTGGGGGAACAACATGGTGACCGTGCTGTATCAGGAGTCCGGCTCCTCACCCGATGACTGGAAAGAGAGACCCTTCTCCACGGACTTCTGCAATCCCGAGACCGGATTCTCAATGCCACGGCTCACGCCTAGGCACTTTTCCTTTAATAGTCATTTGGGTGCCTGCCCGGCCTGCCAAGGACTCGGGACCGAAGCCTTCTGCGATCCCGGACTACTGATCGATCCCGAGATGACGCTGACTAAGGGAGCTATCCGACCTTGGAGGACTCCTGACAAGCGGATGGGGCAGTATTACAAACTTGTCCTGGAGGCTCTCTGCGAGATGACGGGTGCTTCCCAAGAGGTCCCCTTCCGGGAACTTCCCGAGGAGTTCAAGCAGAAGCTCTTTTACGGATCAGGTGGCGAGATGCTGGAGCTTGGAGGGAATACCGGCAAGGGAGGTCGGGTACCCCAGATCAAGGCCTTCGAGGGACTCGTTCCGATGGTGGAGCGCCAGATGCACTCCTCCGAGAGCGAACTGAAGAAAAACCGGCTGAAAGCCTACTTTGCCCGCAAGGCCTGCACAACCTGCGGGGGAGCCCGCCTTCGTCCTGAGATCCTCGGGGTGACGCTTGAGAGCATCGTTGAGTCTGAGAAAAGAGAATGGAATATCGAGGAGTTCTGCGCCCTTCCCGCTTCCCGAGCCTGTGAGGTGATTACGGGACTACAACTCTCCGCCTTGGAACGTAAAGTGGTGGATGATCTGCTGCGCGAGATCGGCGCCCGTCTTGGTTTTCTCGTGGAAGTGGGCCTCGGATACCTGACGCTCAATCGTGAAAGTGGCACCCTCTCCGGAGGTGAGGCCCAGCGCATCCGCTTGGCCACGCAGATCGGTTCTGGGCTTGCCGGGGTGCTCTATGTGCTCGATGAGCCGAGCATCGGCCTGCACCAGCGAGACAACGATCGTCTGCTCTCCACGCTTCGAGGTCTCCGCGATCTCGGTAACTCGGTCGTCGTCGTGGAGCATGATGAGGAGACGATCCTTGCCGCAGACCATGTCCTCGACATGGGACCTGGAGCAGGTCCTCGGGGAGGGGAGATTGTGGCCATCGGAATCCCAGCTGAAATCCTGGCGAACCCAGCCTCGCTGACGGGACAATTCCTCTCTGGCAAGGCGAAGATCTCGGTTCCCAGAATCCGCCACCGTCCCCCTGTGAAACCAGCCCCCGGTCCTGGATGGCTAACTGTGGTCGATGCCGCCGAAAATAATCTCAAGAACCTGACAATCGGTTTTCCCGTAGGACTCTTCACAGTGGTGACTGGAGTTTCCGGAAGTGGGAAGTCGACCTTGGTGAATGACATCCTTCACCGCGCCTTGGCGCGACAGTTTTATGGGGCCAAGGATGTTCCCGGTGCCCACGGGCGGATCTCGGGTGACGAGGCCTTCGACAAGGTCGTGGTGATTGATCAGAGCCCCATCGGGCGAACCCCCCGATCGAATCCCGCCACCTATTCCGGAGTCTTCGGTCCGATCCGTGATCTCTTCAGCGGGCTTCCTGCCGCAAAGGTGAGGGGCTATGCCCCGGCAAGATTCTCCTGCAACGTGAAAGGTGGGCGCTGTGAACAATGCGAGGGGGATGGGATGATCCGGATCGAGATGCACTTCTTGGCCGATGTTTTTGTTGAGTGCGAACTCTGCCGCGGGAGGCGCTTCAACCGTGAGACCCTCGAGATTTCTTACAAAGGGAAAAATATCGCCGACGTTCTGGAACTCACGATTGACGATGCCGCCGGGTTCTTCCGATCCATCCCGGCCATTCATGGCAAGCTGGAGGTGCTTCAGGAGGTCGGTCTCGGCTATCTGAAGCTCGGGCAGTCGGCCACCACGCTTTCTGGAGGTGAGGCTCAGAGGCTGAAACTCGCCAGTGAACTCTCGAAGAAAGCGACCGGTCGGACACTCTACCTGCTGGACGAACCGACCACGGGGCTTCATTTTACAGATATTCAGAAACTGCTCGAAGTGCTCCTGAGGTTGCGCGACGGCGGAAACACACTCATCGTCATCGAACATAATCTCGAAGTCATCAAATGCGCGGACTGGATCATCGACATGGGCCCCGAGGGGGGAGATCAGGGAGGCAGCCTAGTGGTCTGCGGGACACCCGACGAAGTGGCCGAGCATTCCGGAAGCCATACTGGATGCTGGTTGCGGCGTGTTTTGCATCGCTAACAGCGACAGCTCCCCTCCTTCCGGCTCAGGAGAGCAATGCCACGCCCCCTGTCGATCTGGCGAAAATGGCCGCTCTGGAGCACCTTCCCCAAGTATCGGCAGCCCTTCTTCGAACCCAGATCCAGCAGGAGCAGGAACCGGCAAAGAAAGCCGAACTGACACGCCGACTTGTAGCCCTTCTAGTCGACGGTGGGCGCTTCGAGGAAGCCTTGGTTGTCCTTGCTCCGCTGGATTCCTTGAACGATCCAACCCTTGGCTATTGGAAGGGTCTCGCTCTTCTTGGGAGTGGCGACCCCGCATCGGCCAAGGAGATTTTCTCCGCATTAAGGGAGAAAGATGTTCACATCGCGGGTGTTTCCTCTGACACGCTCGCGCTTTGCTTGGCAAGGGCACTCCGGTCAAACAATGATCCGACCGGGGCTCTAGCCGTGCTCGATAAAATTTCGTCAGATTCCCTAGTATACGAGGATGTTCTCCTGGAGAGGGGGGCTGATTATCTCGCCCTTGGCAAGACTGAGGAGGCGCTGAAAGCAATTCCCCAATCAGGATTTCGAAGCGATGAAGGAAAGGCTTCTGCTTCCTATTTGAGGGCCTTCGCTACATGGCGTTCCGGAAAAACCGCCGAAGCCAGAAAACTCTTTGCTGCTATTCTACCGGTCACTCCATGGATTACCTCTGCAGCGACATTGGGCGAAACGCTCTGCCTTACCTCGACAACCAATCCGCTTAGCGCGCTCCAAGGTATTGAACTCTTGGAAAAAAGACTCGATATAGTCGATCAAGCCCCTCTGCAGGAGGAGCAGTTCCGCTTGCTTGATCAGCTCTATGCAAAAGCAGGTACTCCCGATACTGCTACCTTGAAAAAATGGTCCAGTGATGCCACCAAGTCTACTCGGGCAAAGCTTGCGTCCTATTACCAGGCTAAGGGAGAGTTGAGGTTGGGGCACCCTGAAGCAGCTGAATCCCTCCTAGTAAGTCTGATCAAGA
Source organism: uncultured Spartobacteria bacterium (assembly GCA_903831635.1). GTDB lineage: Bacteria > Verrucomicrobiota > Verrucomicrobiia > Chthoniobacterales > UBA6821 > UBA6821. The sequence continues at coordinate 3,012 of CAIKYN010000148.1, read as the reverse complement.
ATTATCCTGCGGACCCCTTGAGCGACAGGGCAACAATCCTTCTTGTCTCTTCGAAGCTGCAACATGGTATGAGTCCAGAGGCTCTCGGTCTGGCTGCCGATAGGGCATCTGCTTCACCAGAAATCCGTGCCCGACTCGCCTATCTCAGGGGGCTTGCTGCGACATCAGCTGGAAAGACGGAGGAGGCCAAGGGGGCCTTCTCTCAGGCATCAACGTTGGATCCTTTGCTTGCCAATGATGCGCTCTTCAATCAGGCGATCCTCATTTCAAAGACGGGAAGAGGATCGCTTGACCTTTCACAAGCCGCTCGTGAATTGGTACAGAGCCAATCCGGCGTTCCCTCCGAAGAGATGCAGCTTCAGATTGCACTGGATCTGGCGCGGAGAGGCGAGGCTTCAGGCTTGCCGATGGTTCTCCTCGTTGCCGAGAAAGCAACGGATCCCACGATCAAGTCCCGTGCCCGACTCGCCGCCTCCGAGCTGAATATGAAATCAGGGCAGGGTGATGCTGCGATCAGTGACCTCGCCAAGGCCGTTCATGAAAACTCCTCGGAACCGGAGAGAGAGGAGTATCTGAATGTCTTTCTTAAAGATACCGGACGCAAGGCCGACGGGGCTGCCGTGACCGTTGCAGCCCGTGCATTTTTGGATAAGCATCCCGAGTCTCGCTTTGTTCCTGAGGTCAGATTGAAGCTCGCGGAGACACTGCTCTCCTCCGGTGACGTGCAGGGGGCAAGGGTGGAGTTCGAGCAACTAGCGGCTGCCGATGCGGGAACCGATCTCGGACGTCATGCTCTCTTTCTTGCGGCACAGTCCGCTGCACGTTCGATGGACCCGGCGTCGATCGATGATTCCCTGATGCTGCTGGAGCGTGTTGCCAAGACAGGGGGCAATGATCGCATGGTCTGGCAGGCCCGCCTTCAGGAGGGGGCGCTGAAAAATGCCCAAAATCTTCCCCTTGAGGCGCTCGCCATCTACGACAAGATACTCTCCTCAACAAATTCCGAGAGCACCGGAAGCTCTGGCAGCACCAATGCCCCAACGGGTCCGGATGCCGAACTGATCGCGGCAGCCCTGATGGCCAAGGGAGACACCCTGCATCAGCTTGGGATCAAGGATCCCCTCAAAGAACGTGAGGCTCTGAAGAGCTGGCAGGAGCTTGCCGCCAATTCCTCGATTTCACTTCGCTGGCGAAATCAGGCTCTTTGTAAGAGCGCCCTGATTTTGGAAAATCTTGGGGAGGGTGACGCGGCACTTGCGACCTATTATCAGACCTTTAAGAATCCCCGATCAGGTGAACCTGAACAGCTTTGGCATGACAAGGCTGCCTTCGAGGCGGCCCGTCTTCTCGAAAGCCGCAAGCAATGGAATGATGCAGTCGCTCTCTATGGTCAGATCGTCGCTGAAGGTGGTCCGAGGTCGGAGGAGGCAAAGGCAAGACTTTCCAAACTGAGATTGGAAAACTTTCTCTGGGAAAACTGAGTGATTGTGGCAAAATCGGCCACTTCATGAGCTCACACATCAAACTCTTCAGCCCCGGACCCGTTGAGGTTTCGGAAAAAACTTTCCAGGCCTTCCGCAAGCCGATGATCGGTCATCGCGGTAACGACTTCAAAAAACTTTACTCTTCCGTTCAGCCTGGTCTCCAGCAGCTCTTCAAGACCACGCGCCCTGTTTATATTTCTACTTCCTCTGCCTGGGGAATCATGGAGGGTGCGCTTCGCAACCTCGTTAAAGGAAAGGTCCTGAACTGCATGACTGGAGCCTTCTCCGACAAGTGGAATGATGTCGCCAAGCGCTGTGGTTACGAGGCAGAGAAGCTTCAGGTCGAGTGGGGGAATCCGATCACTCCCGAGCTCCTTCGTGAGCGTCTTTCCAAGGGTGACATCGATGTCGTGACCCTCATTCACAACGAGACATCGACTGGGTGCATGAATCCAATCAAGGAACTCACCGACGTGCTGAAGGAATTCCCCGAAGTCCTGCTCATCGTTGACACCGTCTCCTCCTTCTCCGTGCTGCCGGTTCCGATGGACGAGCTTGGCATCGATGTCATGCTCACCGGTAGTCAGAAGGCCCTCGCACTGCCTCCTGGAATGGCTCTCTTCTCCGTATCTGAGAAGGCAATGAAGCGTGCCTCCGAGATCAAGGGTCGCGGATACTACTTCGACTTTGTTGAGTTTCAGAAGAACCACGAAGGGGACATGACCCCGAGCACGCCCGTTATTTCGCACATTTTTGCTCTTCAATCGAAGCTCGAAGATATTGCCACCGAGGGACTTGAGAATCGCTACGCCCGCCACAAGGCAACCAACGCACTCGTCCACGATTGGGTGAAGGCGCGTGGATGGGAGTTTTTCGCTCCTGAGGGGTACCGCTCCGTTTCGCTGACCTGCGTTAAGAATAACAAGGGAGCGGATGTCGCAGCCTGGATCGGTCGCCTCAAGGCGAAGCACGCCTGCATCATCGATGGCGGATACGGAAAGATCAAAGGCGAGACCTTCCGCATCTCGAACATGGGTGACGAAACCGTTGAGACGATCTCTCAACTGCTCACCTGGCTGGACGACACCGCCGAATAAGGCTTGGGATTTTTGCGCCGCGCCGCGTTGCTGTTCGCTCGCCGTAGCTTTACTACGGCCTTCGTTCACGACGCCTCGCGCGGCATTAAAACTTCCTGATGCCAGGCTGAATACCTAAAGCCTAAAAACCTAGAGCCTAAACCCCTAATTCCCATGTCCCGTTACAAAGATACCGTTCGCCTTCCCAAGACCGACTTTCCCATGAAGGCTGGTTTGGCTCAGCGTGAACCGGAGCTTTTGGCTAAATGGCAGAAGGAGGGGCTTTATGAGGCTATCCAGAAGGCTCGCGAGGGAGCGCCGAAGTATGTTCTTCATGATGGTCCACCGTTTGCAAATGGGGATGTCCATATGGGGACTGCCCTGAACAAGGTTCTCAAGGATCTGGTCGTCAAATCGAAGACGATGGCAGGATTTCAGGCTCCGTTCATTCC
>CAIKYN010000147.1 GCA_903831635.1 uncultured Spartobacteria bacterium | reverse complement strand
TACTTCAAGTCCTCGAGGGCATCGCGGATCGCGACCGTGATATCGCGACCCCCATCACCCCCCAGACGCTCATCAATATCCTCAAGACGGTGGATCCAGTCCGAGACTTCCTTTCTGCTGTAAGGACCTCCTGCTGCTTCGCAAAAGTGGGTCCGGCATCCGAAGGGGCGTCCCTCATAGATCATGCAGCGCGATGTGTAGGGATGGAGCAGGGGACAGGCCCCATCCTCGCGGTTTGGTAGTTCCTTGCGTCCTGCCGCACGGACAGCCTTCGCGGCCGTGAGAGCCTCCCCTTTTGTCAGGACGGGTGTCTGTCCCGTGAGATGAAATCGGCAGCACTCGGTCTGCAGTGTGCAATGACGCTCGGGTGGATTGGCCTTCAGTTCATCATAGATCTGCCGGACTCCGGCAACGGCCTCTTCGGTGTCGCGACGGGGATCGGAAGTTTTGTGGGGGTTACGTTTGCGCACGAGGTGGAGAGGGAAAAAGGATTAAATATGGAACTCAGGAACTCAGAAATAAGGAACTGAAATAAGCAGTATCATGACTTAGTCAGCTCCTTTTTGTTTTCCAAATTCTCACACGATGCATTCTTTACTGATCTTCTTGGATTTTTTCCTGATTTCCTGAGTTCCATATTAAAATAACAGAATCACACTGCCGTTCCCGCGGCGTGTGCGCTCGCCCAAGCCCACTGGAAGTTATAGCCGCCGAGCCATCCGGTGACATCAACAACCTCTCCGATGAAATAAAGGCCAGGAACCTTACGCGACTCCATCGTTTTGGATGAGAGTTCCCCTGTATCGACACCGCCGCATGTTACCTCGGCCTTAGGATAGCCCTCGGTACCGGAGAACGACTGCTGCCAGCCATGGAGCGATGCATTGAGGGTTTCGATCTCCTCCTTGCTGCACCTGGCGAGTGGTTTGTCGGGAGCATTTCTGGTGCACCATGCCTCGGCGAAGCGCCGTGGCCAGATCTTGGAGAGATTCTGCAATGCCGTTGTGCCGCTACGGATCGTTGCTGCGAAGGCCTCTGAATCAGCCTTCTCGGGCAGTAAGTCCATGGAGAGAGGAGAACTCCCGTCCCAATATGACGAGATCTGCAGGACGGCCGGACCGCTGACTCCGCGATGTGTGAAGAGCATGGCCTCTTCGAACTGACGGTTCCCGGCACTGATTCGTACGGGAAGAGCCACCCCGGCCAGCGGTTCATAAAAGCTTTTTTCTGTGGGTTGGAAGGTGAGGGGAACTAGTCCCGGGCGGATCTCGGTCACGCCTATTCCAAACTTCCTTGCGATCCGATATCCGAGATCAGTCGCTCCGAGTTTAGGGAAGGAGAGTCCGCCAGTAGCGACCACCAAGGCATTGGAGTGAAAGGTTCCCCGTGAGGTCTGGACGACGTACTTATCGAATTTCTCGACCTCACGGACATCACAGTGTGAGAGGATTCTGACTCCCGCCTCCCGGCATTCTGTCTCCAGCATTCCGATGATCTGGCGGGAACTGCCGTCGCAGAACTGCTGGCCGAGTTTTTTTTCGTGGTAGGCGATTTCATGCTTTTCGACGAGCGCGATGAAATCCCAGGGCGTGTATCGTGCTAGTGCCGATTTGCAGAAATCACGATTCCCGGAGAGGTAGTTCTCTGCCGAGGCGTTGATATTCGTGAAATTGCAACGCCCGCCACCCGAGATCTCAATCTTCTTTCCCAGGCGTTCGTTGTGTTCCAGAAGAAGGACGCTCTTGCCTCGATTCGCCGCAGTGAAGGCGCAGAACATGCCGCCGCCTCCACCACCGATCACGATAATGTCGTACTGTTCGGGAATCTCCATGCTCACCGGATAGTCATGACAGCAGTGGTCCTAAAGAAAAAGAATCGGTTTCATTTCTGCGAACAAGGGTGACGCGGACCTCGTTACGGCATAGATTAACGTGATTATGGAAAAACATCGTTTCGACAGCCTTGGGCTCTCACCTGAAATCCTCAAGGCAGTCGCCCAACTTGGCTTTGAAGAGGCCACTCCCATTCAGTCTGCCGCTATTCCGGTACTCCTAGCCGGGGGAGATCTCGTGGGGCAGTCTCAGACTGGTTCCGGAAAGACGGCGGCGTTTTCCATTCCCGCGATCGAAAAGGTAGATCCCGCCAGTAAGGCCGTGCAGGTCTTGATTCTCTGTCCCACCCGCGAACTTGCCGAGCAGGTCGCCGACGAGGTGCATCAGTTAACCGCTTTCAAGCGCTCCATCCACTCTGTACCCATCTATGGAGGCGCCTCCTATGATCGTCAGCTTTTTGAGCTCAAGAAAGGTGTTCAAATCGTCATCGGAACCCCGGGGCGTATCATCGACCACCTCGAGCGTGGCACTCTTAAACTCGACCAACTCAAGGTCGCGATTCTGGATGAGGCGGACCGCATGCTCGACATGGGCTTCCGTGACGATATCCAGAAGATCCTGGATGCGACGCCCGATGAGCGTCAGACAGTCTTCTTCTCGGCCACCCTCTCCGGGCCCATCAAGCAACTGATCAATCGCTATTCCCGTGATGCAAAGACCGTTGCGATTGAGCGCAAGGATGTCGCGGCTCCCGATATCGAGCAGTTTTTCTATGAGATTCCGCCACGCGGCAAGACGCAGTCCCTGATCCGTCTGGTCGATTTCTATGGCTTCCGTCTTGGAATCATTTTCTGCAATACCCAGAGGATGGTAGACGAGCTTGCCGACGCCTTGCTCGCGCAGGGATTCTCGGCGGACCGACTTCATGGTGGAATTACCCAAGCCCAGCGCACGCGCGTCATGAACAAGTTCAAGAACTCGGAGTTCGAGTTCCTCGTGGCCACCGATGTGGCTGCGCGCGGAATCGACGTGGATGCCCTTGAGGTGGTCATCAACTATGATCTCCCTCACGATCCCGAGGACTATGTCCATCGCATCGGGCGCACCGGACGCGCTGGCAAGAAGGGGATGGCTGCCACCTTCGTGACCGGACGCGATATCTACAAGATCCAGTATCTGGAGAAGTTCACCCATTCGCGCATCCGCAGGGCGAATATCCCGACCCCTTCCGAGGTTGAGGGAAAGCGTTCCGAGCAGATGTTCGGCAAGGTACAGTCACTCCTTGCCTCGGGTAAATATGCTGACCAGACCCAGTTCACCGATCGCTTGATGGAGGAGGGGTTCCAGGCGACGGAAGTCTGCTCCGCGCTCTTCTCCCTCCTGCTGGGTCAGGCCAGTGTCGAAGAGCCACAACCGCAGAAATTTGCCGGTAAGAGCGAGTTCCCCAATGAACTCCCCGACCACGAAGGGTTTGCCCAGCCAAAGGGATTCAAGAAGTCGAACTTCCAGCAGCGTGAGCCTGGTGTTGTCTCCCATCATTCCGCACAGGGTCCTGCTGGAGGTAGCTCCAAGCCGGGCTTCAAATCAGGATTCAAACCTGCCTTTAAGCCGCCCTTTGAGAAAGGAAAGCCGGGCAAGTTCACGAAGGGATTTAAGAAGGATCGAGGACCAAGGTAGTGAACAAGACTGTTAGGTCGTCAGACTGTTAGACTATTAGGCTCTTGGGTTGCAAGATGCGGAGGTTGAACTTGTGAAGAGAGCCTTCTTAATATTCTTGGTCCTCCTCAATTCGCTTCATGCGGATGTCTCGATGCCGCCGATTTTCAGCGACCATATGGTGTTGCAGCAGGGAGTGACGCTTCCTGTTTGGGGATCGGCCTCTCCCGGGGAGCATGTCTCGGTGTTAGTGGGTAATCTCTCAGCGGAGACAGTGGCCGATTCATCCGGGAAATGGAGGATCACATTGCGTCCCTTGCCATCATCCCCCGAGCCATTGGTGATGGTGATCAATGGAAAGAACCGCATCGCACTCCATGATGTCATTTTGGGTGATGTCTGGATCTGCGCCGGCGAGGCGAATATGGCCTGCCCTCTTTCTGATGCACCTCAAGGAAGGGACTCCGATGAAAAGATAGCTGATGAGAAGCTCCGATTTTTTCAATATGACAATAATTCCAATCTCAATGAGACAAAGACTGAGGCAAAGACTGAGGCAAAGGTCGCTCCAACAAAGGGTCACTGGGTTGTCTGTTCACCGAACACCGTTTCTTCATTCTCAGCCGTCGGATATTTCTTTGCTAGAGATCTGCGATCCTCCCATCACCTCCCGATCGGAATGATCCAGTGCACGAGGCACGATTCCCCAATCGTTTCGTGGATCAGTCAGCGTGGCCTTGCCAAGTCGCCCTCTATTTTGCCATCTGCCGATCCTAAGGAAGGAATCTCTGCTCCCTCCTCTTGTTTCGAGTCTCTAGTCCATCCACTCATACCCTACGCTATGACGGGAGTTATCTGGTATCAGGGGGAGTCCGACGAAGGGGGTGCCGCGCTGCAATACCGTCGAATTCTCCCGCGCATGATTCGTGACTGGAGGGAGAGATGGGGCGAGGGGCCGTTCCCCTTTTACGTTGTTTCTCAATCAGGATTTGGTGATGAGGAGGGGAGAGCTGTTGAGGGGTATCATACCCAAGATGGTAGAATCGCTCGTGCATTGCCCTGGCTCCGGGAGGGAGCCGCCAGTGTCCTCACTCTTCCTTTTACCGGGATAGCTCAGGCAAGCGATCTTGGTGCCGCTGAGGAACGTATCCCTCCTGATAAGCTTGATGTTGGGAGACGTCTAGCACTCCTGGCGCGCCATCGTGTCTATGGAGAGGAGATCATTGATTCAGGGCCAATTTATCGGGGGATAAAAGTCGATAGCAACAAAGTGCGCGTGGAGTTTGATTCAGTGGGTGGGGGATTAGTCCTTGGCGGATCTCCCTCCAAGACGGGGGAGTTCTCTCCTGCCTTGATTACTTCGCTCAAGGGATTTGCTCTTGCTGGAAATGACCACAAATGGTTTCCAGCCCAAGGCAGTATTGAGGGGAATCGTGTGATCCTCTGGAGCGATGCCGTACCCCATCCAGTAGCTGTACGGTATGGATGGAAAGGTTTCCCCAACGGCACCCTCTACAATAAAGAGGGGCTGCCTGCCGCTCCCTTCCGTAGCGACAGCGACCAACCTGAGTAATCACCCGATTCAGCTTTCAGGTTTTGCATACCGCTCGTCTTCTGCCACAACTTCTAGACCTATGAGAATGACGAGTATCCTGCGTTTTCTTGCGTTCCTGCTGTTCTTGCTCCTGTTCCTCCCTTTCGGACTCCTTCATGCAGCTGGTGGAGGGAAGGGGAGGGTAATTCAATCCCCAACGGCAACTCCAACTACGGATACGATCAATCAGCCATTAACCTCAACAGCTCTTAAAATATCACAAAGGGCCCTCTTCATGCGGGTGATCCAGGCGCGGCTCTTTCATAACGGCAACTGGACCCTTGGCGACTCATCGCAGACGCCGGTTACCGTGGCTAGGACGATTGCCTCACTCCACCCGAGTTTTGTGACAGGCCTTCTGCGGATTGCCGATCATGGAAATCTGAGTCATGCCGAGGAGGAAGCATTTCTGACGATCCGATCAGCTGTTCAAGCCTCATCAAAGGCATGTCGCTTTGATGTCGTCCTGAATGCGGGTGATGAGCGCTCGGCAGATCTCATCGTTCGTCATCTGAGAGAGCTTACCATCCGTATTCATCCTGATGCATGGACCTTTTACGTCTCTCCCGATGCTACCTCAGTGAATCCCGAGGTCTTTGAAGAGGGGATCGCCGCCGCTCATGCCGCGGGTCAAATGGTCGGCTATGACGGGCCTCTTTCGCTTGTTCCCGAAGGGATCGACTACTTGGTGGTTCGGGCCTGGAATATGAAGGTCTCCAAGCGTCAGATTGACCTTCTGAAAGCCAGCAAACACATCCCGTTGATTGTTGAAGTCCCAACGACCTTTGGTAATCAGCCACCGCCCGAAGTCTCCTCCTATGTGAATGAGTTCAGTCCACAGGATCGAGCGGCTTCGTTGACTGCCCTTGCCGAGAACCAGAACGTATGGGGTTACCACTTTGCTTATCCCGTCTTTTATCCTCTTTTCCCCGCGAAGCAGGTTTTTGACGCGACCAAGGATCCGATTCTTATGGTAACGATCCGTTCCCTCTTGGCGCGGTTTAACTAGGTAAGTGATCCGGCTTGCCCGGTCATTACAGAGCTGTCATTTTTGTTTTCTTAGCTATGCATGTATGGCGGTTAACAAGACCCCGTAGTTCAACGGATAGAATAGGAGTTTCCTAAACTTTAGATGGTGGTTCGATTCCACCCGGGGTCATTTGTTATTTTTTCGTCACTTTGTGATTTATTCCATGACGGAAGTGTTTTTGACGCTAAAGTCTCCGCCCCGAGCAACGATTTTTCCTCTACCTCATGCTTCTCTGTATCGATTTCCAACCAGCCTATATCGAGGCATTCGGGGATCTTGTTGTGCCGCTGCGTGAGAGGCTTCGTGTTGCGACCCAAAGAGATGAGCTGGTTCATTTTATCTACAATGATGTCTTTTCACTAGAGGGTGAAGAGCTTGGTGATTCCCTGTCTCGTGTGCAGGAATGGGGTATTCAAGAGTGCCTTGAGCTAAATCGTGCCCGACTGATCCAAAAGAATTTTGGCTGGGTCTCCCACCTCTTTCGCGCGGGGCGTGAACGGAAAGTTGCGATCACAATCCTTCGTCATCTGATGGATCATGGTCTTTCGAACAGTTCCGAGATCGCGGCGGTCGATCTGGAGCGTATGGTGGCTGCTTCCCATGATGATTTTGAGGGATTCTGGGATTGCTCACCCGAGGCCTGGGAAGAGATGAGGGTAGGCGCTATTGCGATGCCCTACCTCTTTGAGGGTGGTATGATTCCTTGGCTGGAGTCACTGAAGGGGTCGCTTGGGGGAGACGTGGTCGAAGTGACAGGGGGATTCCGTCACCGGTGTCTCGACGAACTCTGCATGATGCTGGAGGCAGCAGGGATTCCCTACTTCCTCAATGAGCCGCTGATTTACTCCCTTCCTGATGAGTCTCCTGAGCCCGAAATGCCGCCTCTCGATTGCGAGGTCAAGGCGCCGTTGCTCTTTGCCGCTTCTGATCTGGTCTCTGCCTGATCGGGAAGTTGCTTAGTAAGTCTCCACAGGGGATCGCTTTCCATCCTCAGGGCTCCGTTTCGCGGCCTCTTCGGCGCCAAGCACATTAACGCGCAAGTCCCAGACTGCCTGGTCGAGTGATTGGAAGTTCTCAAGGCTAAAGGTGGTTGGCGGAGCCATTTTGGCCTTGAAGGTGGCCAGATTCGCATAGGCGCGCTCGAGTTGATCAGAGGGGCTCTTTTCCAGAATCTTGAAGGCTTGCTCTGCGAGTTCTGTCCGGTGGCAGATCATCAGGAGGTCATTTCCTGCTGCCAGTCCCAGACGGATCATCTCGTCGAATCCGTGATGGTTGATGATCGCGCCCATGTCGAGGTCGTCTGTCATGACGAGACCTTGGAATCCCATCTTTTCCCGGAGGAGTCTGGTCGTGATGATGGGAGCGAGGGATGCTGGAAGTCCTGAGGAATCAAGCTCAGCAAAGGCAATGTGTCCCATCATCATGCTGTCGACGGTATTCTCGCCGGCAGCAAAGTGCCTGAAGACTTTCAGCTCATGGGCTTCCAACTCAGCAAGTGAGCGTGGCAGGGCGGAAAGTTCGTGATGGGGGTCGCTGGAAGCCGAGGAGTATCCGGGGAAGTGCTTGCCACAGGAGAGGACGCCTGTTGATTGAAGAGCCTTGTTGAAGACTCCGGCCATGGTGATGACTTGGTCGGCCGTCGTACCGTAGCAGCGTCCCCGAAGCGAGTTATCGGCCTCGTCATCGAAGGCGATATCGAGGACCGGGCAGAGGTCGAGATTGAATCCGAAAATCCTGAGCAACTGTCCCGTCAGCTCTCCATGACAGGCGATGAGTTCGAGATCTCCTTTGTCACGGAGTTGGCGGGCATTGGGAGGCTCGTTCCCAAGGAGCTTGAGTCGTGAGACGCGTCCTCCTTCCTGATCAATGGTAATGATCGGCTCGATATCGCTGAGCTCCCGGAGTCGGTCTGTAAGACGACGGAGCTGATCTGGAGTTTGGATATTGCGGCCAAAGAGAATAAATCCACCTGGCTGAACTCTGCGGATGAAGTCGGCATAGGAATCATCGACTTCCATGCCGGGCACACCAAGGAGCAGAAGTTGACCGGGAGAGGGGCTTTTCATAGCGTGCAGGAAACCAGATAACCCGCCGACTGACGAAACGATTTTTATGAAGCCTCGAACCCTGATCTCTTCCCTAGCATTGATCTTTGGACTCACCTTCTCGATCTCCTCCGCGAACGCGGTGGAACTCGGCATCGATGTGCTTCAGGGAAATAATTTCGATCTCTTGCGAGGCAAGAGGGTGGGGCTCGTCACGAATCAGACCGGAGTCAACTCCGCCGGGGAGAAGACAAGGATGATCCTGAAGAAGCATGTCAACCTCGTGGCACTCTATACTCCGGAGCATGGTCTGGATGGAACGGAGAAGGCAGGAGTCGAAGTGCGCTCGCGCCGCGATCCTCTCACAGGATTGAAGGCTTACTCACTCTATGGTGATACGCGAAAACCAACCCGTGAGATGCTGGCTGGAGTTGAT
>CAIKYN010000146.1 GCA_903831635.1 uncultured Spartobacteria bacterium | reverse complement strand
CTCGCGCTTCTGTGCGAGTACACGCTCCCGTTTCTCGGGATCCTTCGGAAGGTCGGGTTCACCGATGTACTGATCACGGCTCCACCAGGGGCGGATATCGTTGTGCGTGGTGCGCTTGCCGCGGATCACGGCCTTGGCCGAGAGAAGGCAGAGTTCCCTGAAACGGGCAGCATCCTCCGTGGAGAGCTTCAGAACCTCCGAGCAGTAGCGGAGGAAAACCTCCTCCTCGGTCTGCTGGGGATCTTGGGCCCAGTGGGCCGAGACCCAGGCATTAAGAGAGCACCAGAACTCGTTCTTCGTGTAGGGGCCGAGCCATCCACCGCCACGGCTCCAGGTCCAGACGCCCGCGTAGAGCGGCGAGTTCCGGGCGAATTCGCGGAGTCCCTTCGTGTCGCCTAGGTCCATCGTGAAGGCGTATTCCTCGAAGCCGTTGATGACACCGTCGAGCACGTAGTTGGGATAGCAGCCTTTTCCCTCGTATTCTCGGGCGCACTGGACCTCGATGATCTGGGGATGGCGTCCCTGTCCGATGACGCGGCTGAAGCGATTGCCCCGGTGGAAATCACCCTCGCAGTGCTTCACGCTGATGGTGAGGAGGGGATGCGGTTCCACGGCGGCATCGATTTGCGCGTAGGCCTCAGGATCGGTGTCGAAGGAAAGCCAGGTTCGGAAGAAGAGAGTCTTGCCGCGCTTCACGCAGAGTTCCTCACGCAGTAACTGCATGAGAGGGATAATCGTTTCCTCCGGATTTTTCTTCTCGCGAATGCCGCCGGCGTGATGTGGTGCGTCATCAAGGTAGGTCTCGCCAATGCGGACGATGAGGCCGTCAAGTTCGGGCAGGATCTCGAAGCTTTCGGCGATCATGTGACGCAGGAGTTCCTGCGTGCGGGGGTGTCGGGGATCCCGCCAGTCGGTGCCCTCCGCCTCCATCTTGGCCGCGAGACGCTTCGGCAGGAGGATCAGATCTGACATGCAGAGGACGCCGACACCCGCTGCTTTGATTCCTCCGTACAGGTTCTTGAGCCGGGCCGCCTTGGCATCGACCCAGGCACGTTCCTCGGTTCCCTGCGGGAAGATCGAGGGGTCGAACCCCTCCCAGTTGATGGCCAACTGAGGGGAGTCGAAAATCATGAAGACCTTCGAGTCGAAGCCGAACGACTTGAGGTGCTCCGGTTCGTTGAATGCAGTGACGTAGTGGGCATCGCCCGGATTATCATGAACGAGGTCGAGCGTGCGCGGTGTCCGCAGGGAAAGAGAAGGGAAGTTGCTCATCGTGCCCTCTTACTTTTTGTTGGAGGCTTCGATGTCCGTTGATGAACTGAACTTTCGCTTCGTCGTGTCACCTTCCTTAAGGAGTTTCATGTCACGGGGAGGGATGCTCTTGCGATAATCGTCAATCTGAAGGCCGATCTGTTGGAACGGGATGGAAGGAAATCCCATGATTGAAGCGATCAGAGGTGACCCCGGTTTCACGCTAAAATCAAAGTTTTCCGCATCAACGAATTCCGACAGAGAGCCAGCCGTTGAATTGTCCTTTTGAACAATACCTCCTGCATGTTCCGGCTTCGGATAATCAAAAGGCTTGGGGCAGTTGATTACCAGATTCCCAATGACTTCGTCATTTTTCGGAGTCGTGGTCTCCACTCCGGCAACAAGAGCAGCTAGTTCTGGGTGTTTCTCTTTCCAGGGGGATTGATCCGGGTTCACCAACTTCACGTCACCACCGAGACGCTTATCGTCCAGGGTGTATTTCCGAGAAACACCGCGATCATCGAGATGGATGCCCACGAGGCAGTCGACAATGATGTTGTTGAGAAACCGGTTGTAGTGTCCGCCGCCCATGAGGACGCCAAGATTGCATTTATAAGCCACATTCCCCGAGACCGTGACGCCGCTGGTTCCGTCGTCGAGGTAGAAAGCATTTCCGTTCATGCTGTGATGAACAAAGTTGTTTCGGATCACGTTACCGAATCCGGTAAACCCGCAGTAGCCGTAGAATCCTCCGAGATCACCAGAATTCAAGCCGATGCGATAAACCTCGTTGAGTTCAAAGAGGTTGTCGACTCCTCCGAAACGGACTCCAGCATTGGCGCTGTCATGAATCCGGTTATGGGCGACTCGGATGCCGACAGCATCCCTGAGAATCTGGCTGGCGCCGCCGATTCCGATTTGAATGGCAGGCTCGGGAAAGTCATTGGCAGCGCGACTGACATCGTTATTCAAGATCTCGTGCCCCGTGGGCTCCAGCTTTGCTTTGGATCCCCCGGCAGCGGCGACACCAGACCCGCCAGTTTCGCGGATGTCATTGGAGACGATCCGATGATTTTTACCTCCCTGGACGGAGATTCCGGTGCGGGCGATGTCCGAGATGTCGCATCCAGCAACCAGATCCCCCTCGCCCCCCTTGATGCAAACTGCATCACCAAGCGAACCGAGGAAGTGGAGTCCCTTGATGATGACATGGGATGCATTGTCCAAGGTGATCATGGAATCCTTGTTCGCCGAAACCAAGATCGGGTTCTGAGCTGATGCATCATCCGGAGGCCAGATCAGGAGAATTCGACGTTTGAAATCAATGGCCCACTCGCCCGGGGTGCTGATCTCCTCAGGAAGATTCACGGCGCACCATGCCTCCGTACCATCGCCGCAGCGGCGCCCCTGCGCGTCCTTCTTGTACTTGGAGCCGATTCCGCCTCCGACGTCTTTGACCAAGGTGATCGTGGTGGCATTCGTATCGATTGCCTTCACTTGGGCCCCGTTGATGACCCAGGGAACACGCCAGAATCCACGAAGCCAGAGTTGGCCGTCTGCCAGCGCCTTCTGCCAATGAGAGGGTCGGTCATCACGATAGACGAAGGTGCCGCCATGGGTGGCATCGCCGTTATCGGTGACGCTCTTCATGGTCGTGAATCCATACTCACCCTTGGGCCAGCGAGAGATCGGGAGAATATTCGTGCCCAAGGTCACCTGAAGAGGACGCCAGTCACCGCTGAAGACCTCTGGAAACGGAGCGATGGGAGCAATGCCGAGTTTTGCAAGATCGACCTGCCGGATATGGGCCTTTGCCTCAGGATCAAGCCTCTCGAGGAGTGACGGATCAGAGACCGTTTCGAGCTGCACACCGGAGACCGATCGCCCGGCCGTCAGGATAGGGGTTGCTCCGACCTCTCCTGTGATCACAAGAGGGGCATTGGAAGTTCCGGAGCAGGATTCATCAAAAACAACTCCTTCTGGCAGAGAGTGAATGCCGCCAGAGAGGAAAATCGTGACCCCTTCGGCTTTCTGATCCGCTGGCAGTGCTTTCAGTGCAGTCGCTGCCTCTTTCAGCGAGGGAAGGGGATCAATCGCTGTTCCGCTTGCCCCTGCCTTTCCGGTCGGGGAGACGTGGAGTTCCACAGGTGAGGCGTTCAGTGCTGCACCCAACATCAGAAGTGCGGCAAGTGAGCAGGTAAGACGGGGGGAGTTGGTGCTAATCATCCCGAAGTCTTCCACGTCTCGTGAAAGGGAATCAAGACCGCATCACGACTTCGTGCATGGTTGCAAGGAGGGTGATGTTTGATAATTATCCACTTTTTCCATGAATTCCGTTCAGAATCCTTTTCCTTCTCAAGTCTTCGCCTCACTTCTCGATGCTCAGCGCACCGTCTTGAGTCTTAAACTTAAGAGTGCTTCCTCAATTCATGATCTCCCCTGGAATGGCAATGCCCCGCTGAATGGCGCTTACTGGAAGACCAGCACCTCCGTAACGGAGGTCTCGGGGCGATCTGGGTCCTTCGACGTGACGTCGTTGATCGAACTGACCGAGGGAAGCTCTCCGGCAACGAGTGTCGAACTGGTCGCCGATTTTTCCGGATGGAATCCGAAGTCCTATGTCTTTTCCCCCTGCATGGTCTATGACGGGAACCGCTTCGAGATCGTCGATGTCCCGTACTCACCCTTCTGGCCTGATGCTTCCCATTACGCCGTCGACAAGCAGATCAGCATCACCAACCAGACCCATCTGAATAAAGACGGCTCTGCCGCCTCGATCGAGATCGACACGTGGGGTGTTGCCACACCGTGCCTCGGATGGCGCTCTACGGAGGGGCGTGGATTTCTCCTCTTCACACCCGATCACAACGAACTCGGCGCCATGGGTCTGACCATTACGGAGGACGGGCCGTCCAAGCGGGCATCCTTCACCGTGGAGAGTCCACGCCGCCGCTCCAAGATCCCCAACATCATGGGATTCCGCGAGGGAGATCCTCTCCGTGATTGGAAAGCTGGTGACAAGGTTACTGTGACCGTTCGGTTCCGATTCTTCGAGGCTCCCCGTTTGCAGGATCTCTTCGACCGCTATGCCGAGGGGCGCAAGGATTTCGGAGATCGTCGCATCGTCAAGGCCCTCCCGTTCAGCGAGGCTGACCGGTTGGTCCGGGAGAAGGTGAACGCGCTCAACTGGGACGAGGAACTCGGCTACTACCGTCACGGTATCAGCAGGCTCAACACGAAGCCGTTCGATTGGTGGCAGCTTGGATGGGTCTCCGGCGGACTCACCACCCTCCCGATGATCGCGCAGGGGGAGCTGACCCAGAAGGCACGCGCCCTCCGCAACCTTGCCTTCATGTTTGAGGGGAGCCCCGTCGAGAATGGCCTTTGGAAGGCCCATCATGACGGGACGAAGTTCAATAATGAGGATCCCCGTCCTCCGCGTCCCGGATATCTTGTCTCCGTGCGTCGTCTCTCCGACGCGCTCTACTTCGGGATCAAGCAGATCCTGATGCTGGAGGCCCGGGGCGAAGAGGTTCCCGCCGCATGGAAGACCTCGGCCAAGAATCTCGCCGACGCCCTCGAGAGGATCTTCCGCAAGCATGGTCAGATCGGCCAGCACCTCGACATCCGCACGGCCGAGATCGGCATCGGCGGGAGCACCGCCGGAGGCGTCCTCCCCGCAGCCTGGATCCTGGCGTCCCGACTCTTCAACGATCCAGCCTATCTGAAAGCCGCTGAGGATCTGGGACGTCAGCTTGTCCGAGATTGCGTCGAGAGAGGCCTCACCACCGGAGGACCGTGCGACATGCTCACCGCTCCCGATAGCGAATCGTGCTTTGCGCTCCTGGTTTCGCTGGTTGACCTCTTTGAGGCAACGGGTGATCCCTTCTGGTCTCGAGCAGCCAGTGATCTGACCCGACAGTTCTCCACCTGGGTGACCAGCTACGACTTCATCTATCCTCCGGAGTCCCACCTCGGAAAGGTCAACGTGCCGTCGAACGGCTCCGTCTGGGCCAACATTCAGAACAAGCACGCCGCACCTGCGATCTGCAATTTCTCAGGTGATTCACTCTTCAGGTTCTGGCGTGACTCGGGTGACGAACTGGCGCTCGACCTG
>CAIKYN010000145.1 GCA_903831635.1 uncultured Spartobacteria bacterium | reverse complement strand
GCCTACACTGGGGCTTATTGCGACTTCGGAGATGGGGAGGATGGCGTGACCTACGAAGCCCTGGAAGATTTTCAGCAACTCACGGGTAAGCCGATGGCTCTTGTTGCTCTTGGTTCCTTTTGGGGAAGGGGATCTTTTCCCACGCAGCAGATCGAGCTGGTCCGATCCTATGGAGCGGTGCCACTGCTCTTTTGGTCGCCGTGGGATGCCCCTTACGACGAGAAACATGGCCCGGATAAATTCGCTCTCACGGAGATCATTGCAGGGAAATGGGATGCCTATATTGATCAGTGGGCTGACGCCGCAGCAAAAGTCCCGTCGCAGTTCTTTGTCTCCTTTGCCTGTGAAATGAACGGGACTTGGTTCCCCTGGTCCGGATGGTTCTACGGCAAGGGGCCGCGTGATCCGATCAAGCCGAAGAAGCCTGGGAGCATGACTCCCTCCACAGGAGCTATGGCCAAGCTCACCGGTACGGATGACGGGCCTGAAATCAATTGGTTCGGCAAGGGAGACATCAAGAATCCCGCTACCTGGGAGGGGCCCGAGACATTCAAAAAAGCATGGCGGCATGTCGTCGACCGAGTTCGTGCCCGCGGAGCGACCAACGTGCTCTGGGTCTTCCAGCCCAATAACTACTCTGATCCTCCGGGTTACATTTCGTGGAATCAACCGGCTGCCTACTATCCCGGCGCAAAGTATGTCGACTGGCTCGGGCTGAGCGTCTACGGCAAGCAGACCAATAATCAGGAAGACGACCAGTGGTGCGGCTTCACCAAGCTGTTGGAGTGGCCTTACGCCGAGATGTGTGCACTTGATCCCGACAAGCCGATCATGCTGGCTGAGTGGGGTGTTGCGGAATCCCATCGACCCGGTGAGGACAAGGGCGCATGGGTTAAGGAAGCCTTCCAAGAGATGGGGAATGCATCGAAATACCCGAGGCTCAAGGCGGCGATCTTCTGGCACGAGCGCTGGCAGAACGATGACGGCTCTTACAGCAATCTGCGCGTGAATTCCTCCCGTGCCTCGCTGCAGGCCTATCGCGATGGCGTGGCGAATCCTTTCTGGGTCGGCAGGCCGATCTGGAAATGAATGCGCAAAGAGAGTCTCGTTCACGGGTTTTGACCCAGAGGGATTCTCATTGTAGCGTAATAGGATGCGCTTGATTTCTTACAAAGACCGCGGCTTTGACCGCTCCCTTGCCGAGTTGAACCGTCAGGCTGAACCGCGCGCCGAAGTGCGTGAAACGGTCTCGGAAATCATTGCCGATATCCGCAAGAAAGGGGATGCTGCGCTTCTCGCCTACACGCAGAAATTCGGAGGGCCGAGGATCACGGCCGCCAAGATCCGGATCACTCCAGAGGAGATCAAGAAAGCGCAGGCATCCTTGTCGCCCGGGGTGAAAAAAGCCCTCTCTGCATCGATTGCGAACGTCACGGCTTTTGCCAAAAAGAGTCTTCGTAAGAATTGGTCAATGAAGAACGCGCAGGGCGCGCTTGTTGGGGAACGCTTTGATCCGCTCCCGAGGGTGGGCCTGTACATTCCCGGCGGCACGGCCCCCCTTGTCTCCAGCGCCATCATGACCTGTGGATTTGCCAAAGCCGCCGGAGTCCCCGAGATCGTGGCCGTCACCCCGGCTGCTCAGGATGGGACGGTATCGCCTGCTTTGCTGGCCGCTCTCCATCTCTGTGGTGCCACGGAGATCTACCGCGTCGGGGGAGCCCAGGCGGTTGCGGCGCTGGCCTACGGCACCAAGACGATCCGCCCCGTGACAAAGATCTTCGGACCGGGGAATGCCTATGTCGTCGAGGCGAAGCGCCAGGTTTTCGGGCGAGTTGGTGTCGACCTGTTGCCTGGGCCCAGCGAGGTCCTCGTGATTGCTGATGCCAAGGCCAATCCCGT
Organism: uncultured Spartobacteria bacterium; assembly: GCA_903831635.1. Taxonomy (GTDB): domain Bacteria; phylum Verrucomicrobiota; class Verrucomicrobiia; order Chthoniobacterales; family UBA6821; genus UBA6821. The sequence goes on along the minus strand of CAIKYN010000145.1, from coordinate 2,225 downwards.
CTGGGTGGCTGCTGATCTTCTAGCGCAGTCCGAGCATGGCGCTGGAAGTGTCGTGGTGCTCTTGAGTGATTCCGACAAGCTCATCGCTTCCGTTCAGAAAGAAGTAGTGCGCCAGTCGAAGCTCTCTTCACGTCCCGAGCATCTTGCGAAGGCCATGGCGAACGCAGTGCTTGTCCGCGTGCGTGACATGGCACAGGCCGTGGAGATCGCCAACGGATTCTCCGCCGAGCATGTCTCCCTCGCTGTCCGCAAGCCCGAGTTGCTTGCAACCAAGCTGAACTCGGCTGGAGGCATCTTCCTCGGTGACATCTCCCCGGTGGCCGCGGGTGATTTCCTCGCCGGACCGAGCCACGAGCTTCCCACAGGGGGAGCGGGCAAGGCGTTTGCCGGCCTCACCGCCGAGCAGTTCCAAAGACGCACAAGCATCGTCCGGTATGATGCCGCCTCGCTCAAAAAATCCCTACCGATCATCGAGACCTTCTGTGAAGTCGAGGGACTCGACGCCCATGGGCGTTCTGTTTCTTTGCGCGTCAAGGGAGAGTAAGTCATGCTCTGGAGATTCCGAGGGCGGCAGCTCGATCTCTCCCTGCGGGGTGCCATCGTCGGGATCGTGAATGTAACCCCGGATTCCTTCTCGGACGGGGGGGCGTTTTTGGATCCTTCGGCGGCCTGTGAGCAGGGACTGAAACTTCTCAAGCAAAGTGCCTCGCTTCTCGATGTCGGGGGCGAGTCGACCCGGCCGGGATCCCTTCCAGTCTCCGCCGAAGAAGAACTCCGTCGTGTCGTGCCTGTGGTGAAAGCCCTGAGGGCCCGGACTGACGCCCCGATTTCCATCGACACCTCCAAGGCTGCCGTGGCCGAGGCGTGTCTCTCCGAGGGGGCCGATATCATCAATGATGTGACAGCCCTTGAAGGAGATCCACGGATGGGAAAGGTTGTGGCTCAGAGTGGAGCCGGACTCATTCTCATGCACATGCAGGGAACCCCCGAGACAATGCAGGCAGATCCCTCGTATCCGCAGGATGATGTGGTGGGTGAGGTGGCAAAATATCTTTCAGCTCGTCGTGAGGCAGCCCTAGGCTATGGCGTGGACTCCGCCGCCATCATCATCGATCCCGGCCTCGGCTTCGGAAAAACCGTGGCCCACAATCTGGCGCTGATTCGTGGCATCCCTCAGTTGATAAAGATCGGCTCTCCGATCCTGCTTGGACATTCCAGAAAGTCGTTTCTTGGAAAAATCACAGGAGTTGAGAAGCAGAGCGCATCTGAGGAGCGTCTTGCCGCAGGCTTGGCTGTGACAGCACTTGCGCGCTCCCTTGGAGCCAGCCTCTTTCGAGTGCATGAGGTGAGGCCGCACCTAGATGCGCTCCGTGTTACCGAGGCGCTTGCAGGGAACCACTGATGCAATGAGTGATTTTTTCCATAAAACCGTTTCGTTGATCGGGCAGTATTGGACCTCGGGACTCGAGATTCTGATCCTCGCGACGATCCTCTATTACATTTATCTCTATCTGCGCGGCACGCATGGCGCGCGGATTCTGATCGGTCTCGCGTTGGTATTTCTCACGCTTACCTTTATCTCCCAAGTGCTCGATCTGGCCGTGCTCGGATGGTTGCTCCGCAGCTTCTCGGTCTTCATGGCGATCGCCTTGGTGGTGCTCTTCCAGCCTGAACTCCGGCGTGCACTGAATGAGTTGGGCAGTCATCGGTTTTTTACCACGGCTCTTCAGCGTCGTGAGGCCATCGAGGAGATCACGGATACCGTCTTTGATCTTTCAAGCAAGGGATTCGGCGCCCTGATCGCGCTCGAGCGTGACCTCAGTCTGAAGTCCGTTGCAGAGAGCGGTGTCGAGATTGATGCCGAATTTTCCAAGGAGCTGCTGTTGACGATTTTTCATCCCAAGACAGTTCTGCACGACGGTGGGGTAATCTTGAGTGGAGACCGGATCGTTGCGGCAGGTTGTATTTTCCCCCTAACCCAGCGCGACGATCTCGACCGGACGATTGGACTCCGCCACCGGGCCGGGCTTGGGCTTTCCGAAGAGAGCGACACCATCGCCCTGGTGGTTTCCGAAGAGAGCGGGCAAGTTTCGATTTGTCACTCGGGTGCCATCGAGCGCAACTTGAATGTCGAGCGATTCCGAAAGCGCCTGTCACAGCTTCTGATCCGCGAAGAAAATCATGCGAAAAATCCTGCTGCACAATTGGAAGGAGAAACTGGTCTG
>CAIKYN010000144.1 GCA_903831635.1 uncultured Spartobacteria bacterium | reverse complement strand
TGTGACAAGCGCCTCCATGAATCCCTTTACTCCTGTGATCAGTGCCGTGGATGGCGAAATCGGGAATGTTACCGTGGAGCCGCAGGCCACGATCACCTCTCCTCCCGATGCAACTCATTCGGGTGGCATGGTGCTCCTGGCTGCGCCCGAAGTCCATAACTATGGAACAATTAGTACGATGGATGGGCAGACCGTCATGGCGGCTGGTCTCCAGGTCGGAATCATGCCTCATAACTCGGGGGACCCCAGCCTCCGAGGTAAGGATGTGTATGTTGGTAGGATTAGTGATCCGTCCGTCTCCACCGTGTCGCTGGCACCAGGGACTGTGCAAAACGATGGCGTTATTTCCATTCCCGAGGGAAGCCTCACCATGGCTGGTAAAACCATCAACCAGTCCGGTGTGATCGATTCGGCGACGTCGACGGGATTGAACGGTCGGGTGGATCTCTTGGCCATCTACAATGCCATGATGAACCCGCAATTTGGGACCTCGGGTGCAGCAGTAATTTACGATACCACCACGCCGAATACAGGTGCAGTAAACCTTGCGGAAGGAAGCGTCATCCGCATTCTTCCAGACGTAAATGACCAAACGACGGTCACGGGAGCCTCGCTGGCTTTAAATTCCTTGGTTTCGATCGAGGGAAATTCGATTGAAATGAAGAAGGGTAGCCTGATTTTGGCTCCCGGCTCAATTGCAACTGCCGGCGCTCTCTCCCAGGCACTCTCCCTGAACGGAGGGACTCCCAATTCCGATCTGACCGAGGGTGTTTCGATTCTAGCCGGCACAGTGGGGGTCTCAGGCGGATCACCATCTTTTTCAACGGTTGGTGGTTCAATCATGATGGATTCCTCGGCTGAGATCAATGTCGCAGGATCTACGGGGGTCAATGTGCAGAGTTCACAAAATTATCTTACCTTACAGCTTCGTGGCAACGAGTTGGCAAACAGCCCACTGCAACGTTCCAATAAAGCGATTCGTGGTCGTACCATCACCATAGACGCGCGTATAGCCGGGACATCCAGTGGACAGATTTTGCAATTCTCATCAGCAGCTGATGCATACGCAGCCTATCTTGCCGGTCAGGTCTCTTGGATCGGTACTCCGCTTGGTGATGCAACTGGGTTCTCCAACCTTATTCAAAGGAGTATTTCCCAACTTACCGAGGCGGGTGGATCGGTGAAACTTATCGCAGGGAAATCTATTCAAATGAGCCAAGGCTCGATCATTGATGTTTCCGGAGGGTGGTCACACTATTCGGGCGGCGATTTTACGACTTCCAAGGTCCTTTACAATGGACATCTCCTAGATATTTCCATGGCTTCGCCGGCCCAAGTCTATTCAGGACTCTTCTCCAGTGGAGCGACGGTCGAGACAAGTGCAAAGTGGGGGACCACCAAAACCTTTGATTCCCCGCTTGACCCTACGCTTGTCCATCACGAGGCCGCCTACGATAGCGGAGCTCCGGGCGGATCCTTGTTTCTAGAGGCTCCCGTACTTGACGCGGTGGGAACGCTTCTCGGAAATACCTCTGCAGGAGCGAGACAATTGAGAAGCGGTTCTTCGGTGGGGTCGCTCCCACTCTCCTCTTCGCTCACTATTAAATTGCAGGGGACCGATCCGACCACCGGAAATCCGAGCGCTTTGCCAGGCAGTGTCGTCTTCTCCAGAAGCGGAGACTCCAGGGGTGGCCTTGCTCTCTCTCCGGATCTCCTCTCGAAGGACGGATTCGGCTATTTCATGCTTGTTGATCACGATGGAGCCGTCTCTGTCGCCCCGGGAGCGGTTCTCGATGCAGGACCTCAGGGGTCGGTCTCCATTGAAGCCGCTAATATCGATGTGCAGGGATCGATCATCGCACCGAACGGTTCGATCTCACTTCAGGCCGACCTTATTCCTTATTCGCTTGCGAACAATGTTCCCAACATCGCAGTGAAACCGATCACCGACGTTCTTGAGAATCAGGATAACTCCCAAGTGGTCTTTCAATACGGGGCTGACCAATATATTGATGCTGCTGGCAATGTTGGAAACCTATTGGGCGGAGGCTGGCACCACCTCAACTCGGGAATCGTGACTTTGGGAGATGCTGCAACAGTTAGCACGGCGGGATTGATTGTCGACGATACGCGTTTTTCGGCGGACAGAGGGGCTGTGCCTCTGGCCTTTAACGGCGGGACACAGCATCAGTTCATTGACGGGTTAAACGCTATGACACTTGCTGCAGGAATCAGCATCTCCGGGTATCAGGTGAATCTCAATCGAGGTGGTCTTCTGAATGTTTCAGGAGGTATCTATGCATCCGCCGGTTCGGTTTCCTACGGGAATGCCTCGACACTTTCGATCTCAGCCGGCAGGGCTGACAGCACAACTCCGATCCATTATGGCTCCCTGCAACTTGACGCGACGTTGCTAGGATACGCGGGTCCCGGTGCCCAGTCCGGAGTATTGTCGCTCTCAGCTCCCCCAATTGTTATTGGAAATGCCGATGCACCCGTCTTCACATCGTCTGATCGGATCATTCATTTGTCACCGTCTTTCTTCAATCAAGGTGGATTCTCCTCCTTCTCCCTCAATGGACTGGCAAGCGAGGCTCCGGGAGTCTCTTCGGATTACACACAGGTGAATAAATTCGTTCCCGGAATCGACATTGTCTCGGGAACCCATCTTCAGCCCCAAGTCTCCTCATGGATGGAGACGCGCGGAGCAGTTGGTCTCGGTTTGACACCTGAGTCGCTGGGATTCCCCTTCGCCCCCGCCTCAAGCATTTCGCTCAAGGCTTCCGGGTTGTCATGGGGACCTCTCGGGTCGGGAGGCAATTCGGATCCATTCCTGATGAGGGGATCCCTGGTGATGGAGAGCGGATCATGGATTCAGGCGGATCCTCAGTTGACCGATAGCAAGAATATCCTGACCTCCAAGGGCGGCTCGATTTCCTTGAGTGGGGACACAATTTCCATGGCTGGAGAGCTAACTGCTCCCGGCGGTTCAATCACTCTCAAAACCTCTTCTTACCCATCTCATGATCCGTCGCCCGCCGCCGCAAAAGTGACCCTCTATGTTGCACCCGGATCCATTCTTTCCACAGCCGGAGAATCGCTCACTACCGAAATCCCTGTTGCCGGTCACGGTTTTGTAAGCACCTCCAGCGTGCTTGCAGGTGGAAATATTTCACTTAGTGGGAACATCCTGCTCGACCATGGAGTGGTGCTGGATGCTTCCGGCACAAGTGCGATCAGTGAATTTTATTCTTATCAGCTGGGTTTGGCACCATCGCAATCGGGAGGTCTTACTTCAGTAATGATTCCCTATCGCCTCGACTCACAGGGAGGAATGATCACACTGAATGGCTCTCAGGCGCTCTACTCCGACGCCACGCTAGTCTCGCGGAGCGGGGGACCAACTGCAGCGGGAGGAACACTCTCGGTCTCCTCAGGACGTTTTTACAACAAGGCTAATAGCGAAGCCGCGACGCCCGTTGACATGACCCTTGCAGTCAATGAGTCCGGAGGTGGAGTGCCTGCGGACTGGAATGTTGCCGGCGGGACAGTCATTGGATCAATCTTCCCGTCATACGGCGGAATTCCTGAGGCGGGTGGGCATGTTTCCGTGGATTCCTGGTCCGGTGGTGGATTTGATAACATAACACTTGGCGGGAATGTGATCTTCAATGGAAAGGTCGCGCTCAGCGCACCCGGAACCATCGCT
>CAIKYN010000143.1 GCA_903831635.1 uncultured Spartobacteria bacterium | reverse complement strand
TCGTGGAATCGGATTCACAATCTCGGCAAAGTAGCGGGATCCCCAGTTCACCTTGTAAGTATCATTTGCAATAAAGTAATTAATATAGCACAGCTCCTGATACATGTTAAATCCACCATGTTTTTTGGCTTTAACCTGCAGGTCTCGCGTGCCTCCGGTTTTGAAGGATGCTGCAATGCTTCCCTTGTCCCGATTATCGATGACGAACTTCATCCAATGTTCTAGCGTCATAAACCCCACGAAACAAATGAGTAACCGCATCCAGATACCTTTCTTGATCCGCAGCGTAATCAGCGCCATAAATCCTGGAAGTAGGATCGCCAGCATATAGCTACGCGTTCTGTCGAAGACATAAAAAGGAGCGGAAAGGAAGTAGATGATCCCTGCGGTAGCGAATGTCGATGATCGCTTGCTGAGAGCAAAAACAACCCCCCAGAGCGCTGTCAGCATCAACTGGATATAAATGGCAAAGGCGTAGATGGCGTCGATACCACTGCCAATACGATCTCTTGCCCAAGGGTCCGCTTTTTCTCCCAAGTAGGGAAAAAACATCCCAATCACATCAAATTTAGTCCTGAAGAGACCCAAAGCCATCAAGATAATCCATGGCCAGAGAAGCAAGCGACCGATGGCGCTGATCTGATCCTGAAATTGCTCTTGGTCAATCGCATCGTGCTGCATCATCCAGAGAATCCTACTTCCCTCATTCACCAGATCACCATTGATCTTGCGATTCATGATGGGCGTCAGAATTCCAAGAGCGAGGAAAAACAACAGAACCTCCCACCATGCCGCGATCAACGGTTCCTCTCCAAACTGCTTCTGATAAGACCCGTAATCATTGTAGAGAACGTCACCGATGTACCACACCCCTGCCGTTCCCACGACAGCCAGCATCGGGATTCCCCATCCCTCATCACGCCTCTGCCATGCCGTCCAAGCAAGCGATAGGACCGCAAGGATACAGAGATAAAATGGAAAAGGTAAGGATACTGAAGCCGTCGGGTCCACGGGAGGAAATGGTAAAAGCTGAAAGTTAAAAAAGGAAAGGAGACTGACTGGAAGATGGTTTAGAAAGAGAACTCAGAAACCAATTGAATAATCTGTGAATGAGAAATCTTAAGAAAAACTGCCAAGCTTATCATCACATCATCCTGACGCAGCTTGGTGGTGCCCCACCTCCCAGCATCCAATCGTACGCTTGCTTCATCTCCCCAGCAACTGTCTGCCAGGTGAATTTTTGCCGAACCAGCTCCTTCCCCCTCGCCCCCATTTCTTTCAATGCACCATCATTCATTGAAAAGAGGGAATCAAGTCCCTGCACAATGCTATCCACCTCGGTCTTGATACGGATTGCCGCGTTAGCACCATACCCTTCAGGCAGATTACACTCTGGCGTCATCACGACAGGCAAGCCATGAGCCCAAGCTTCCAGAACCGACATCGGCAACCCCTCGCTGAAGGAAGGGAGGATAAATGCATTAGAGTCATGAAGAAGCGTTGATTTATCTTCCCCAAAAGCAGGCCCGAAGAAGAGGACTTCCGAGTCGAGCGTCGAGACTCGATCGTCGAGGGCTTCAGATTCAGTGCCATTGTGATTTTTGTGCATCTTGTGGCTAAAACTTAGCCCAAGTTGTTCGCATAGCTGCATGAGCTCCGCCTCATGCCCTCCCTGATCCCATCCAGCAATGACAAGTTGCCAAGACTGGTCGAGAGTCGAGGGTCGAGAGTCGAGGGCTTGTTTGAAGGCCCTAATTAGATTAGGGAGGCCTTTCTTCGGATGAATCCGGCCCAGGAACAACAGCGTCTTCCTTCCCCCATTTTCGCCTTTAGCTTTTAGCCTTTCGCCTTTCCCTTCCTCCAGCAGATCTATCCCGTTCGGAATGATTACAATCGGGTTTTTTAAGCCAAACTTCCTGAACGACTCCGCCTCCGATTCACACAAGGCACGCAGCACCGAGGCCTCGCGTAAATGAGCCCGTTCATAGAGCCAATAAGCTGGGATTTTTTTCCACCGTGAATTCCTGACGGCCCAAGGATCGAGCATCCCATGCGGCGAAATCATATAAGGAATTCTGTGTCTTTTTGCATACGCATGGGTTGCCATGCTTGAATAGATCCAGATCCCGTGGGTATGAATAATGTGGGGACGGTAGAGCTTCAAAAACTCCGCATACTCGCTAGAATAGCCGAATTGCTTTGGCCCCAGTGTCCTGAAAGCCCGTACAGTCACAGGATCCCATGCTGCGATATCCTTCTGTGTAAATTCGTCAAAACTCCCCAGAACCGTCACCTCGAGGTCTTTTACCTGCAGTTCTTGGACAAGCCTTCTGACACTCTCATACAATCCCCCTGCTGAACGGGAAACTGGCCCAGTGAGATTGGCGGTGCGAATCATAAAAAAGGTTGGATATCAGAC
>CAIKYN010000142.1 GCA_903831635.1 uncultured Spartobacteria bacterium | reverse complement strand
ATCCCTATGATGTCCTGACCAGCCATAATCCCCTCACCAAAAACCGACTACCACATCCAGCCGGAGCGTTGGATGGAGGAAATAAAAGCTCTCTCCCTGCTGATGGCATCAGGAAGAGAACATGTTAAAGTTATCCGCTACAAGGACCTCGTCTCCGATCCAATCCGTATGCAGGCTGAATTGGCAGTTTTTCTGGGAGCTGAGACTGTCATGTCGCCCGAGGAAATTTCCCCCTCCCTGAGACTTGGTGAATCGACGCAAATCGCCATGCATGGTGTTCGCAAGATTGATACAAATTCCGTTGGTAAATATCACCGGGATCCACGAAAGCTGGAGTATCTCAGATCAATCCGTGGACAACTCGGAGAAACGCTCCTCTGGATCTCTGCAACGTTTGACTACGACAACGGGATTTAAATCCGTGACACCGCGCTCAGAAGAGCTAATCGTTTGAGGAAAGAGGAAGAGTCCGTAATCGAGATCACACCAGATGCTCTCCACGGGAGAGGAAAAATTCCCGGATCAACACTTCCAGTTTGGGGTTCGACAACCGCAGTGTCCCATTCTCTGCATAGGAAAGATCGGTCGAGGGTTTAAATCCCCCCGCCTCCAGCATGAGATACCTCTCCGCATAGCGCCTGTTCTCGAGTTCCCCGTGGAAGTGATGAACGATCGTCCCCGGTGAATAACCGATCCTCGCCCCCTCGAACTTAACGGCATGCTCGCGGAATAGATCCCCGTACACACGCAGGTTGGGGCGGTCCAGTCGGCGGTTGAGCGCAGCCGTCATCGCCGTATCGCCCCCGCCAACGATACAGAGATCAAAGAGTTTCCCGATCTTCCGATAGAAGGATTTCTTGATGGCCCATGCATTGCCGGTATGGCCGGGCTTTGGAAGTGAACGGATCTTGGCATGACAGAATGACATGATGCCCCGGGGATCACCATGACCCTCAAAACTCACAAGCGATGGCCCGTTCAACTCAAGATCACGGTCATGACCCAGAAAGACTACCCTGCTCCAGGGCTGAGCTAGATCCGCCTCCTGAAGAACTCGTACGGTTTCACGATCCCAGAACGGGTTAAGAAACTGAATGTCCTTATCAACCCATGCGGCAAATTCCCAGTTTTCTCCGAGGGACTGCAAAGCGAGATTCACCAGATTCTGATGCACCCAGATGGGATTCTGCAGGCGGAACTTGAGATGGCGATACAGCATCCCCGAGAGATCGGGCAGCTCCGAAGGTGCTTGATAAATCCCCTCAGCAAGCGTGATCAGGATATTGGGATTCCCCGAGAGATTCCTAAGACAGATCCGGAGATTCTCACGGTTCACGCGTGCATTCACGTGATCGAAATAGGGAATAATCACATGCAAAGGGGTGTTGTTCATGGCGAAAAGCTTCCGACGATAGTATCCAATTCCGCTCTGGGCGAGCCGGACAGGAGATCCGGAGCTCTCCAGAACGATCCCTTGCTGATTGCGCGAATAATGCCATCGAAAGTAAAAAGGCGGCAATTCATGAGTTCTTCACGTCCTCGGGAAGCAAGCTTCTCCGCGATGAAAATCCTCGGACGGATCTGATGATAGGCCCACTCCAGCTTGGAATAACGCGTTACCAACATCTCCCTGCAGTACTCCATGAGTCGTGCCTCAGTCAGGCGGAACTGCGAAAACTGCTCCTCCTCAACCAATGTTCCATCAGGACTCAGTAATTTTCTCCCACAACCGAAGAAACACCATCCCTCCCTCATCGTACGAGGTAGTTTTCATCGAAGTAATGGAAATAGAAGTGATCGATGCCGAGACGGTCATGATGTTCCAACCATTCCGAATACCACGGAAGGTCGAGGGTCAGGAAACGAGCAACGATGCAGATGCTTGGCATGGGGGGAAGTGTTTTGGGATATGAGCCCGCGATCAAGCTTCGTGTGTCGCAGGAGCATGTCTTTGACTTAATTCCTTAAACGTGAATTCAGTGTCATCGCCGAATGAAAACAATTCTGATCATCAAGGACACCCGTGGAGCCTCCCATCTAGTGGATACTTTGGTCATCGCCTGGAGGCGGTCGGGATATCGAGTCGTCGAGCACTTCGGGTTCAGCAACCCTCCCCCGGCAGATCTTCTTTTCCTGCATGTCGACAAGACCATTCTCCCCGAGGAATACCTTCCATGCACCGCCTCCTATCAGACCGTGATCAACGGGCGGGTGACGGATATCTCGCGTCGACGCTACAGTACCATCCTGCTGCATTCCGAAAGCCTGCACACAGGGCCCGTGATTGTGAAAACCAACGCGAATTACGGTGGGATTCCGGAATTCGTGGGAACCGGCAAGGAGAGCTTTTCCTGGGAAAGGACCTCTGTTCTGGATCCCAGATCCTACCCGATTTTCGCTGGCGTCAGCAACGTGCCGCCGGGCGTTTGGAAAAACCCTCACTTGGTCGTGGAAAAATTTATTCCCGAATTCCAAGATGGTTATTTCTACGTCCGCTACTGGACGTTTCTCGGGGAGGCGAACTTGACGGGTCGGATCGGCTCCCGCCATCCCATCGTGAAGTTCAGCCGTTGTGAAACTCCCGACACACCCGTGGCGATTCCAGATCGGCTGATGATTGTTAGGAAAAACCTCGGCCTCGACTACGGCCGTTTTGATTTTGTGGTGCACGGAGATCATTTTTATCTTTTGGACGTGAATAAAACTCAAGGTGGCGTCGCCTCGCCGGATACCTACAGGGATCAACTCAATTTCCTTGCCTCTGGAATCAAGTCCTTCTGGCAATGAACAACCATCAGCATGTCAACTTTCGCGGGCACATCGCCGGGGATTCCTTTGATCCAGGAATACGGCAGTCCTGGAGGGAATCAGCTCGTTACTGGGAAGCACTGCGGGCCCATCATACCTACAGCAACGATCGCGAGATGCTCATTGCCACGATGACCGCACTGATCTCGCGGCAGGAATCCCTGCAGCGAGCCGAAAGAATCAGGATCCTTGATATCGGTTGCGGGGATGGTGAGGTTGCAGGCCGCATACTAGGCTCCCTGGGAACCCGCTCGGATATCGACTATGTGGGCTTGGATAAATCCGAGGCCATCCTGTCACTTACGGAAAACCGGATTCGTCAACGTTCCGGAGGGAATCCCTCCATCTTGCTTTTGAGTCGTGATTTCGGAAGCCAGGATTGGAATACATGGCCTTCGGGAGAACATTCCTCCTTTGACATGATTTGGCTTCTTCACAGTGGATACTACCTGGAATCGGGACATGGCCGATTGCTCGCGGATTTGGCAAGCCTCCTTCTTGGCGAGGGAATGATCGTTCTCATGCACAATCCGGAAGGTAACGAACCCTTCCGGATTGCGGCTCATGAGCAGGGACTTGAATTTTTCAGCGTCCCTTATGCCCGCGAGATCAGGATGCCGGCCGTGACGCCCGAGGTTTTCGACATCCTAAGCAGGAACCCCGAAAGCTTTGATGATTTTGATTTAAGCCATGGACGAGTACCGGGGGCTCGTGCTATGCGGCTTCTACTCGAATTCTACCTTCCGGACTATCCTCTGGATGCCCTCTCGGAAAACGATCGTAGCAGATATATCGAAAACTGGCGGCGACACCTGCTTGCATGCGATGGGTGCTTCCGCAACGATCACGAAATGCTTGTGATTACCAACCCTGCCCTCCCTTGATGCACCCACAGGAAAAATACTTTGACGAGATCGCCATGGGGTATGACCGGATGGATACGGGATCAACCGCAGTCCGCAAATATTGCGAGGCTCCTACCGCGCTCAAACTTGCCACTCCTTTGCATGGAAAGAGCGTGCTTGAAGTTGCATGCAGCGATGGTTTTTTTTCACGTCTTCTCAAGCGGGCCGGAGCATTGCGGGTGACCGGCGTGGATCTGTCTCCCAAAATGATTGCACTGGCCCAAGCTTGTGAAAGGAAGGAACCGCTTGGCATCGTCTACCATGTGGCTGACATCCTGAGAGAGAGCACTCTGGCGGAGGATTTCGATCTGGTCTTCTCATCATTCGTTTTGAGCTACGCCAGGGACCGCGATGAACTTGTCTCCATGTGCAGGGCCCTCAGGAAACGACTCAAACCGGGAGGACGCCTGATCAGCATGAATGATAACCCCGACCTACTGGAGGATTCGGTGACCGGCTTTTCAAAATACGGGAAAACGAAGCGTGTCTCCCCTTCCCTCAAGGATGGAGCAACGATCACCGTTTCTTGGGAAGAGATCGACGAGCATGGGTCCACGGAATCATTTTCCTTCGACTGCAAGTATTTCACCCGTGATACCCTTGTTCGTTCCCTACAGGAGGCTGGATTCAGTGATGTGAAGGTTCATCAACCCGAAGTTTCCGAGGAAGGACTCGACTTGCTTGGAAGGGAATATTGGCAGCTTTTTCTCAACAACCCACTTCTAGTGTTCATCACGGCGGGCACGTGATTGTTTGAGGGAAGAACGGGAGGACTTGCTACCTCATTAAATCCGAAATCACATTAGAGAGAGAAACCAAGTGGAGTGTTGTTAAAGAATTAGAATGGTAAAACCTTACAATGGAGATCCAAGGAAGCATTTGAGCTGCTTGTAACCTTTCTAACACTATAACGATTTTAACCCAGATTTTGCGATAGCGGCGCGTTAACAGGATTGAATCTTTCACCTGAAAGATGAGTCTCTGCCGAGTTAAAATGTGAAAAGGTTAGAACGTTAAAAAGACTGCAAGAAAGCCGTTCCTCCATGCGCTTCATGCTCTCCATGGTAAATTTCTTGCAGGCTTTGTTGTCGCACTTGGTTATTGGGCTATCAGTAAGGCTCTAGAAAGGCAGTGGTAGATCCACTTTTTAACCTTGTACCGATTTTAACCTTTTAACCCATTCCCACTTCTAGAAGTCGGCTTCTACTGCAAATTTAGGGTTTAAGCATCGGAGCTCTTCCTCCCAGTGATCTCGTCAAGAACCCACTGCCTTATTCGTGCACTGAAGGATGCTATGGGTGACGCCAGAAATCCCCCAACCACCGGTTGAATCTCGGGCATGCTGTGGGAGTATTTCTGTCTCCTCCTTCAGGATAGAGCGTTATCTCACCGAGGCGGATGCCCTCCTTGGCCACATAGAGATCGATTCTTGCAAAATCAATTCCCTCTCCCAGACGAGAGGCCGCCTCCAGCATCTTCTTCAGACCGGAGGGCTTTCGGGGAATTTGTAACGGCAACGCCTCGGAGTAACTGCTCAAAGGTATCACCTCCCATTCCGGGGTCAGGAAGACGTTCCATTCCTTTCTACGGTAGGTGGGCGACCCCACGCTGATTGCCCTCACTTTACCATCGAAGGTGAAAAGCCTGTAATCCATGAGTTCGTCTCCCTCTTGGGGATCAAGACGCTCCTCGATAAGAATCCTGGGGGGGATCTGATGGTAGGCCCACTCGATTTTGGAATATCGGGTATCTAGCATCTTCCTGCAATAACCCCTGAGTTCCTGCTCGGAGAGCCGGAGAGGCGAGCGTTCCCTTTCCGACACCAGCGTTCCGTCTGACATCATCAGCTTTGCCCCGTAGCCATAGAAATACCACTCTCCCTCGTGGCGCAGATAGTTCCAGGCACTGGCATGATTTGCTTTGAGAAAGCAGGTTCTAGGGAGCTTGCCGAAGGGGATATCTTGAGGATCCTTCGTGACATGAAGCGTCCGGGCGCACTCAACTCCTCGTTGCAAGGCGAATGTCTTCACCTCCACCTTATCGAGCAGCAGCGGGTGGAGGGGATTACGATCATAAAGCATCCGCCAGCGCACCTTGCCGGCAAAATCGAGCGTGCTCCAGAGCGAGTCATCAGGATGAGCAAAGGGATCAGACAATGGTATCCTCATACTCTGTCAAGAACACCGAGGGCCTCTAATCTACGGATCATCTCATCGTAGCCAGCTTCCAGAATCTGATGAATCTGTTGAAGATCTCTCCCAGCAATGCCAGCAATCGCAAATTCTCCAGCCTCGTAGGAACGCGCCAGAAGCGTAAGCAACTCCTCCTTCCGTTGAGATCCGTCACACAGCATTATCATCTTCCCAGTCAGTGCATCTGGACGGAAAAGAGCCAGATCTCTCCCGCTCACGGGAAGTTTGTGCGCAACCTGCCAACGGGCCAGCGGCAACGTCCTAGGTAAATCAGGAATAGGCGATGCGGTTGGCCCCTGGGGAAAGGCGATTCTTAGATCCAACATCCCCTTCCTATAGCCTCGGAGAAGCAATGTTTCCAGATCACCTCGCCATCGTGAAGGATTACCCGCCTCGGGAATATTTTCCATCCTTTGGATCACCTCGTCGAGCAAGGTGGAGCCCTCAACCGGGAGTTCGCCCAGTTCAGCCAAACGAGAGAAGAGCACCGCCGCCACTGGGTGATTCAGTGAAATTTCTGCACCCTCTCTTGTCGTTACCACGGCAGGCAGGCCTGCTCCGTAGGGCTGTTTGAGCCGAATCCAGCCGCAGACCTGAAGACCTCCAATCCGCGAAGATTCACTGCTTTCCGACGTGCCTATTCCCGTACGACAGAGAAGCGTGCTGCGGAACATACGCATTCGTATAAAATCCAGATATTGCTCACGTTCCAGTGGCGTGGATGCCGCTTCTCGTATCCAGTTTGCAGGAGCGGGCCGAAGTTCCTCCACACCGGTCACCATGGCCCTGGCATCACCGAGATAGGAGAGTCCATAATCGGAGGCCTCCTTCATGAAATCACGGAGGTAAAAAGCCTTGTTCTCCGCCTCGAGCATCTCATGGGCGATATAGGCATCCTCACGCCCCTCCAGATAAGCTGATTCTTCCTGGAGAAAGCGGCCGTAAGCAGTCTCCTTCGAAACCTCATTGGTCAGAAATCGCATCAGATCCCTCGATCTGATAACCCGCTCGCCGATCGAGTCTTTCTCTCCGGCATGCATCAACATCATTCCCCTCAAGGCTCCGCGGAAATCCCATCCCGGACGGCAGTTATAGCTCAGCAAAGCGATACCGGCGGGCCTCAGGCTCTCCCGGATAATCCCGAGAATCGCCTGCCGAACATGATCGGGAACCCATGAATAGACACCATGGCAGAGAATGTAGTCGTATCCATTCGGATCCTTCTCCAGCGATAGCAGATCCAGGCACCGAAATGTTGTATTGCAAATCCCCGTGGCTTGGGCCGTGGCTATGGCTTGATGGGTATGTACAGATGAAACATCGACCCCATGGAAACGGGCATCAGGAAAGAGTTGTGCCATCGCCAGAAGGTTAATTCCGGTCCCACAACCAAGTTCGAGGACTCTGGCCCTCCGTGGATCGGGTGCATCAAGACCATGGAGACGTCCGATCGCGGCCAGGCGGGAGAGGTGAGTCTCCGGAAAGGAGTATCCGGGATAGGGCAAGGCATCGTATCTCGCCCCGATCTCTCCCGAGAAATCCCTCATTCTTAGCTCAAATAGCCGAACTGCCTTTGGTACCAACCCTGCGTTTGATTAATCCACTGGCAAAGCTGGGGGCCAAGGATCTGATCGTAATCGGCCTTCAGCGGCCGGACCTCGCTTCGAATTGTATGAAGCGCATCGGAGAGACCATACGCCGAGTCATCCTCTTTGACCGACTGCTCCACATTAGAAAAGTCATGAGTAAAGCTCTCCATGCCGAGGTAATCGTAGATCCTATTCATCTGCTGGACGGGATGAGTCGTGAGATCCTCGGCACGGACATAGAGGACTTCCTTGTTAATCCCCTCCAGAAAGCACTGCTGGAGACGTTCCAACGCCATGCCAACGGGAGGAGACTGAAGCCATGCCATCACCCGCTTCTGGGTGTTTGTTCCCTTCATTTCCCCATGATTGACAATCCCCTGATGTTTCTCGAAGCCAGCGCGATGGAGCTTCTCCATCGAGGATAGGATCGATCGCAAGTCGCGAACCATGCAGATCATCTTGGGTTTCGTCTCAAGAATGCTCTCAAAGAGATGGTAATGGATCGTCCCTCCACGAGTCTTGATGCAGAGATTAGGCTTGTCCGTGTAAGCATCAGCGTAGGCATGCATGCCGCCCCGGCAGAAGGCGAGCCAAGTCTTGCGGGCTAATGCCTGATCCATGGCCTTCACCTCGGGCGTCGTGGAGTAAGCCGCTCGCGAGGAATAGACATATTCCAGCACCGGATCGGTAGGCGTCGCACAGATCACAGGGTTCTGGTTGAGGATGCACTGCAGGAGCGTCGACATACTCCGAGGCATCGAAGAGTTGAAGAATAAGTGCTTCATATTTTATGACTTTACGCAGGAAGCTAGGTTTCTGGGAAGAAGCGACCTCATGAAGGGGAGGCAGTACGCCTTCAAAGGCGGATCCTCCTGAAGAGGCGATAAATCATCCTAGCGGCTTTTCCCATCTTGATCACGGGGAAGCAGAACTCCGGAAGCAATGACTAGAACTTCACGGGATCAGATGCTCCTCTCTCGAGAGAAAGAAATCCAGAATGGCCTTTTCCAATCCGTCATTGGTTAGTTTCAAGGTGCCGTTTGCATCGTACGAGAGCTGACTTTCAGCATTGAACCCACATTTCCGGAGCAATCCATATCTCCCTAGATAATTTCTTTTTTCCATTTCCCCATGATGGTGATGGAGAATTGTCCCGTCCATCCACCCCGCGATCACATTTCTGAATCTGGGAGTGTATTCGTTCAGAAACACCCCAAAGTTTGATGCCCGATCGGGATCACGGCATTTGTACAGTGCATCAAGACATGCAACCAGAACACTATCCCCGCCACCGACAATGCACTGGTCGAAAAGCCCTCCGATTTTCTTAAAGAAGGATTTTCTTACCGCCCAAGCATTCCCGGGGTGCCCACCATTCGAATCTCCATAGCTTAAGGCGCGGGAAAAGGATACAAGCCCCCCGTTCTCACCTGCGCCTTGATATTTTTGTAACGACTGCACATTGGGCGAAGAGTCTTTGACCTCATAACGGCTATTCAGAAAAAGCACCCTGCTCCATGGTTGGAGAATATCGACTTCCTGCAGTTTGTGCATCGCTTCCTGAGCCCAGTCGGGATTGAGGAATTGGATGTCCTTGTCGATCCAGGCAGCGAATTCCCAGTCCTCTCCAAGCGATTCGATTCCGAGATTTATCAGATTCTCCTTCACCCAGATCGGACTCTGCAGATCGAACTTCAGATGGCGGAAAATTCGATCCGAATAATCAGGCAACTCCGCTTCCCTGTTCCAGATTCCCTCAACCAGAACGACCCGACAGTCGGAATTGAGTGAGAGATTGCGGAGACAGAGTTCCAGATTTCTTTCACTCACACGCGCATTCGTGTGATTGAAGTAGGGAATGATGACATGGAGTTTCCGATCGCTCATTTCAGAATCATTGTTGATGGATTTTGTATCTTAGGGAACCGCTGAATAAATCTCTTAATGGCACATGAAGAGCTGTTGCCCACGCTAGTCCCCCTTCGGGGTAATCTTCTATGGCGTCATTTCTTCCGTATGATGCAGGGTCTCAAGGCTGTAAAACCTGAAGCAAAGCTGCTTTCATTTTACAGAGAAGCCCACCGAGGAACCACAACCTTCATCTCAGTCCATGGCAATAAGTCATTCCTTCCTCACTGGGGCAACGCGCCTTGTTTTTATCGTCGGGGATCCCGTTTCCCAGGTAAAATCTCCCCAATGGGTAACACCACGCCTTCGAGAACTCGGCGCTGACTTGATTGTGGTCCCCGCCCAGGTAAAGCCTGAAAATCTGATGGATTTCATGCTGATGGCGGATCGAATGCCCAATGTCGTCGGGATGATCGTCACCGTGCCTCACAAGTTTGCAGCCCTGCAAGAATGCCACGAGACAAGCCCACGGGCCCGTGACATCGGTGCCGTGAACCTCATGAAGCGAAGTCCTCGGGGAGGGTGGTATGGCGACATGCAGGATGGGGTAGGCCATGTGCTGGCTCTCCGCCGAAGAGGCTTTGATCCGCTTCAGAAGCGCGTCCTGGTTGTCGGGGCCGGAGGGGCAGGTTCCGCCATCGCCCTTGCTCTTTCAGTAGCTGGCGCGGGAAGCATCGCGGTGCACGATCTGGATCCAGCGCGTCGAGACAAGCTTCTGCAAAAGCTTCGGAATCAGGGGCCCGCATCTCCGGAGATCGGTTCGACTAACCCCGAGGGCTTTGATCTTGTTGTCAATGCCACAACCATGGGGATGAATCCACAAGACCCCCTCCCGATTGATATCCGTCAGCTCAGTGCCAGGACATTCGTGAGTGATGTGATCACCATTCCGACATCACCACCCCTCATCGAGTCCGCACGTCGGCGGGGATGCCCAACCCTGACCGGTTGTCAAATGTTCGATACCATGCGTGATCTGATCGTCGATTTCTTCATCGAGGCTGAAACTCCCCATGCTCACCTTCATGAGACCCCTGAGAAATTCAATTGGCCCTCTGCCAAACAAAGTCCCATTGAATGAGTGAGGAGTACCCCTTGAGCAAGCTTCAGGCCGCATCGGAGCTCAATCGCCTGATCAATGGTTATCAGCAGACACAGGTTATCCATGTGGCGGCCGTGCTGGGTCTGGCCGACCATCTGGCCGAAGGCCCTCTCTCCTGTGAAAAACTGGCTGAGTTGGCAGGAGCCAACCCCCGGGCCTTGTATCGTCTGATGCGGGCTCTGGCCGCCATGGGGGTATTTTTTGAGCATTCTGATTCCTGTTTTTCACTCACCTCGATGGGTGAGTGCCTGAGAAGCGACGCAGATCCCTCCCTGCGCCCCTGGGCCACCTTCATAGCCCAACCACACCGCTGGCAGACATGGGGCCACCTGCTTCAGGCAGTGAAGACGGGAGCAAATGCCTTTCAGGAAGTGCTCGGCGTCGATAGCTGGACCTACCGACAACAAAATCCCGAACAAAACGCCATCTTCAATGCCGCCATGACGGCCAATTCAGAACGAATTAATCCGCCCATCATCACGGCCTATGACTTCAGCAGTCACATCAGAATCGCCGATCTGGGCGGAGGACAGGGATCCCTACTGGCGGCTATTCTGAAAATCCATTCCGACGTGCAAGGAGTGCTCTTTGATCTGCCGCATGTCGTGGAATCATCCCACCTCTTCCTTCAGGAAGCAGGAGTCAGTGATCGTTGTTCAGCGGTCGCAGGCAACCTCTTTGATTCCGTTCCCGAAGAGTGCGATCTCCATCTCATGAAGTTCATCCTGCACGACTGGGACGATGAGCACTGCCGGCGAATCCTGCAAAACTGCCGCCGTGCGATTCCCTCCCACGGAACTCTCCTGATCGTGGAGTATCTCATTGACCCGCCCAACCTTGGTCCTGCGGTTAAACTCTCCGACCTGAACATGCTTTTGGGTCCCGGCGGTCAGGAACGTACCCGTGAAGAATTCGGCAATCTCCTTCATCACGCCGGATTCGAGCTTGTGAATGTCCTGCCAACTAGCGCGCCGGTAACACTGATCGTCGCCCGTCCGACATAATGCACTCTCCCGTCCTTTTCGTCTGCATGCCGGAGAGAAGTCACCTTCATCGCATGCTCCCACTGATCGAGGGCATGATTGACTGCCAACGTCCCGTTGTTGTCCTCACTGATCCCAACTTACGGTTCACGGTGGAACGCATCGGCGCTCGGTTTCTGAATCTTTTTGAGTATGGCACGATCGAATCCGCAGACTCCACCTCGATCCCAGTGCCCAGCAGATATGTCACATTTGCAGCCTCCTTTGCCAAGGAACTGACGCGCCGAATCGCCCCGCTAAAACCCGAGTTAGTGATTTACGACACCTTCGCGGTGATCGCTCCTCTCATAGCGCGTGCACTCGGCATACCATACCTTAACTTCTGCGCCGGACACGCCCTGATCCCATCGCAACGAATAGCCGAACTTCACAGCGATCCTCGCATAGACACCTCGGAGGCCTGCCTTGGGGCCGTCCAGATTCTGAGCTCCGACTATGGCCTCCTCAATGCCTCCCCTTTCTCCTATGTGGACAACCTTAGCCCCCATCTCAATATCTACGGGGAGCCTCCACAGTTTCTACTTCCGGAGCATCAGGCCGCTCTTGCCCCACTTGCGTTCTTTGGCTCTCTTCCCAGTGCCTCACGCTTGTCCGTGAGTGGAATCAATCCTTTTGCCGGCTCTTCCGAGGCATTGAAAGTGTATGTGTCATTCGGCACCGTTACCTGGAAGTACTATCAGGATCAGGCCCTGGCTGCACTCAGGGTGATAACCCGAATCTTTTCGGAATTGGAGAGCCACGTGGTTGTCTCTCTAGGGGAGAGAGGAATATCACCCCAAACCCTCTCCGAACTTAAGCTGCCGAACGTCAGTCTCCATGGATTCGTTGATCAGTGGACGGCCCTGCGTCATGCGAATGCATTCATCACCCATCATGGTCTGAACTCCACGCATGAGGCTATTTTCCACGGCGTCCCGATGCTCTCTTATCCCTTCTTTGACGATCAACCATGCTTGGCAAGGAGATGTCAGGAGCTCGGCCTTGCCGTTCCACTTTGCAATTCCCCGCGCTCACCCATCGAACCCGAGGTACTTTGTCGCGCTCTTGATTCCCTGCACTTGAAAAAGTCACAATTTGACGCCCGCCTTAGCGAGGCTCGGATCTGGGAATTGGAAACCATCAAAAGGCGACCCGCAGTCATCGATCGGATCCTTGCATGCTCGCTTGAGCGGTTTTAGTTCAAAGAGGGCCTCTCCAAATATGTCAGATTTTGAACATCTCAAGCAGTCGTGCGTCGAATGCTTCATGAAATCACTTCGACTCTGTCACCTGAATGCGTCGTAACATCATCTTCGCCGGAGATCCGGGCAAATGGAATTTTGGATCCTCGCATCTCCGCAGTCGTCAACTCGGCCAACTAGCTGCGGCTTCCGTTAAATTCAACGGATTGGAAGTGGAGTTTGCCTCCGACCTGAGCGGTCACAACAGCATTCAGATTCTCAACAAGTATGCCATAGAGCACTTCAGCACGGAGGAGCTGGCCGAGTCCAAGAAACGCAATAACCGATTGATTGCCGATCCCTTGGATGGGGTATTTGAGAACCCTCATCTGGAACTTTTTGACGGAGTGATCGCGGCATCGCTCCTTCAGCGGGATTATTATCTCTCCTCCCTTTGCATTCCCGTTGCCTATGTGGGGCATCATGTCGATCAGCGCATCTCCTTTCTTCCACAGCCCCCCAGCAGAAGTGCATTCTCCATCGCTTACTTTGGTGAAATCACCAATGCACGGTTCACGGAGGCACTTTACGGACGGGTGATTTTCCATTCCGTCGACACCACGCGCGCTGAATCAACGGATTGGATGGCGAGACTTAACGACTACCCAGCCCATTACGCGATCAGGGCACCGATCACGGAAAAGCTCTTTAAACCCTTTACCAAGGGATTCATCGCCGCCCATTGCTTGGCACCGGTGCTTATTGACGAGGTAGATGAAGAGGCACGGCGCTTTCTGCACGACACCTACCCCTACTTCACCCGGACAGAATCTCCCGAAGACATTCGCACAACCATCGACCGTATGGCCGCGGACTTTGAGGCAAAGTCACCGGATTGGATCTCTGCCTTGGAATCCATGCGACGGGTGCGAGCTCAATCTGATCCGCGATTGATCGTCAGCCAGCTTTACGCAGCAATTTCACCTCTACTTTAAGCGTCTCAGGATCTTTCCTTAAGCGTCTTTGATTTATTCTGACGCATCCAAAAATGAGGGGGTTTAAACTGACCAAAGGGGAGAGAATGAATAGGGACCATTCAATCTATTCTTCAGCGAAAGATTAATCAGAAGATGCCCTAAACCTGAGTCGGCAGTACTTCGGAGACAAACTGCAGAAGCTTCCCGGATTGCGATCGCGGCAACCGTTCCACAATGGAAACCAAGCAGGTAAAGTGCTTTCCGTAAGGCTTCTCGATCAACTCGCGCAACTTTCCTAGTTCCTCTCCATCCAAGGGCCGAGAAGTGACGACACGCAGTTCGATGGTTTCCAGGTTTTTCTGTATCAGTTGGAATTCGCGGACCGCCCCGATGAGGCAAATTCTATAATGACTCAGATTCACCCGGATCTTTTCACCCGACTTGAGCGTCAGGTAATCCTGGGTTCTCCCGACGATCTGTTTCAGCGTCGGCAGTCCCCTGCCGCATGCGCAGGGTTCCCCAACTTCGGCTTCGTCACCTACCTGATAGCGCAGAAGCGGCATCGCGTAGTTGTGAAGCGGAGTGACAAGCACCCGTCCGATCTCACCTGGACGACACGTCTCGCCATTGGCTCCCACAACCTCAAGATACACGGATTCCGACATTACATGATAGTTAGTCCCCCCGGGGCACTGCAGTGCCATGTAGCCCACTTCATTGGCGGAATAATTGCTGATGATCGGACAGCCGAAGAGGGCCCAGCATTCCTCTCTCAGTGAGTCGTCGACACACTCGCTAACCGTCCAAACACCTCGCAATGACATAAGACGAAGCCCCTTCTCCCGGAAATAGGAGAGAAGCAGCCTTAACCCCGCGGGACGCATCAGTAAATGCTGGGGCTGACGCTTAAGTAGAAAATCCGACTGAACAGCCAAGGACTGATCGGGTTGAAGGATTCCCATACTGCCCGTTCTTCGGAGAAATTTTACGGGCGCCCCCCAATCGGGCATAACGAGCCCTCCCTCCTCCTTGAGCGCGAGGGGATCCTCCTTCGATTTCAGATAGGCATCTTTTGAGATCCCCCTCATATTCGCCATTTCCTCACCATCGAGGACCCTGTTCCAAAGGATTTCCCTTAAATGCACGGCCTGCCAAATTAGAACATCTAATTCTGTTTTGACAACACGGACAGGAATCCCGGTTGAACCTCCCGAACTTGCCGTCCAAGTTCTGCCGAGCTCTTCGGAATAAGATGAGGCTTGGAGCTTTTCCTCCAGATCCCTGACATCCGAACGATTCAGGATCGGCACCCGGCTCCAGATCTCCGGAGTCATCGCTCTTCCGGTCACAAAACCCGCACCCTTCAAGCGCTGAGCATGAAAGGGAATGGTCTTAGCCGCATGGTCGCATAGCCTGCTTAGCTGCTCATACTGGGCATCCCGGAGTTCTTTAGGGGAAGACCACTGCGATCTTTCCAGTTGAGCCAGTATCGATTTTAGGGCGGGCCCTTGACCCATGCTCAAAGCGTTTAGGCGAAGATTCCCGAGGCCCTCGATGCAGGTGGAGGTCGTCATCCTTCGTTGCTCGCTGGCTTCCCTCTCACGTGAGCTATTCGCTTTTTTCCAGATTAAGCATTGGGAACTGTGGGATGAACTCAGCTATCTTCCATATCCAAAACATCGTCATGGATTCTCCAATGCTTTCCCGGGATCACAAGCGTCTTCTTGCGAGGGTGGCGGCTGCTAAATCAGCCTTTCGCGAGGGCAGACTGAAGGAGGCCCATCGTCGGTGGAAATCACTTGCAGACGATTTTCTCACGATAAAAAAACGCCGCAGTTCGGATCCACCCAACGACAGGCTGGACTATGGACTCATTGGGCTGAACGAGAGTGTCTGCCGACGCCTTCTTGATCCCGAGGGAGAATCCCGCCGCATCGCCCGCTATAGGAAGAGGAAGGAAGCACTGGCAAGACGCGGGATCTTTCCCACCGTGGCGATCTTCTCCTCAATTACTGCAAACTATGACAGTGTCAAGATACCCGAAAAACTTGATCCCCGCTTCGACTATGTTCTCTTCTCAGACAGGAGCGTCTCGGGGGGAGGTGTCTGGGAGGTGCGTCCCCTGACTTACCGTGAAAAGGATGCGGGGCGAACCTCGCGCTATGTGAAGATGCACCCTCATTTGTTGCTGCCGGCATATGAAACAGCCATCTGGATCGATGCCAACATTATGATCCTTGGCAATTTGAAACCCATGCTCGACCGTTTTCTTGCCAGTCCGGATCCCATTGGAGCAATCCCCCATCCCATACGCCGGAATATCTATCAGGAACTGGGAGCCTGCATTCTTCAGAAGAAGGATAAGCCGACGATCATGAGGAAACAGGTTGCCCGGTATCGGAAAGGGGGGTTCCAACACGATGACCTGATCGAGGCCAATTTCCTGACCTTCAAACTTCGTGATTCCAGAACACAAGACTTCCTCGATCGCTGGTGGCTGGAAATGCAAAACGGCAGCAAACGCGATCAACTCGCCATTAATTACGCACTGCGTGGGGCAGGCACATCATGGCATCGTCTCATGCACCCCCCTTTCAGCGCGCGAAATCATCCATGCCTTGCGTTGGTGCATCACGATCATGGCAGGGGTCCCGCACGAAAGCTGATCCCGATGTGTTTGCCGGGGAGGAACTCAAAAATGATTTTCAGTCAGGACAGGGCCGTCGCTCTGGCAATACCATGAACTTTCAGATCGCACTCCAGGAAACCCGTTATGCAAAGATCCGCGATCTTTGTCATGCCTCAGGCAAGGCAGCAGATTATGCAGGTAGAAGTTTCGATGACTTCGATCTGAAACCATTTCTCGAACAAGTCCTGGCAGCACTTCCCCCCTCCGGCACCACGGGGATGCACGCATTGGAATACGGAACCGGAACAGGTCCCGGGGCCTGCTATCTGGCCTCAAGAGGCTTCCAAGTCGAGGGTATCGACCTCTCAGCCACAGCCATTGAACTTGCCCGGGAATTTGCCGCCACGCGTGGTCTGTCGATTTCTTTTAGAGTGGGGGACATTGCCCAGATGCCATGCGATGGCCCCAAATATGACCTCATCGTGGATAACTTCTGTTTGCACTGCATCGTCTCGGATGCTGCACGCGCGAGGACATTTCAGAACGTCCGGTCCATGCTTCAAGCGGGAGGATATTTTATCATCGGCACAGCCCTCCAACGACCAGGAAGGGACTTTGGCGAAAATCTATTCGTTGAGGAGACAGGGATCCTGTACCAGCGTGTGCCTCAGTTCCCCAAGTATCAGGAAGCCATACAGATTGAGGCGGAATGGTATGTTCCTTGGAGGCGATATGTGACCGCTTCCAGACTGAAAGCGGAACTCCAACGTGCCGGATGGACGATCATCGTGCAGGAAAACGGACGTGTCCTCTGCCAATAGCCGCCCTCGACATCCTTTCCTCTCCCCACCACCGATGTGCTTTTAAATGGTCTTTGGAGCCAAGCCGATGCTCTCGCGTTCCCGAAGCCAACTCTTCACGTTCTCGGGATAAAAGGCCATCATTACCCGATCGTAGAGAAGGCGACCTGTATGAGTGAGGCGAATCGTAGCCGTTCCCTCGACCAGACCAGCCTGACTGGTTTGGATTAGAGGTATCCCAAAATCCTGCTCAAAGGGATTCCCGAAAAGAGCCTCATATTCCGCAAGATTCAGCTCCTCCCCTTCACCGAAAGTCAGTGCCAGATGCCGGATTTTTCTCCCCATCTCATCAAGTTGAAAAGTCTCTTTCACAGGACTGGATCCATTCTCGATGCTCTCGACATAAGACTTCATCACCCGGTCGTTGCGATAAATACGGTCTCCCAAACGGGAGCGGGCACTCATGCCGGCACTGAACTGGTCGCCCCTTCCCGTCATATCCTTGAAGTCCGCAGCAATCTTGCTGCCAGCATCCTCCCGATCACTTCGAACAAAGGTATGACAGCGCGTCTGCCGGTAGCCGGCTTGAAGAGCCACACTCTTCACAAAGGAGCGCCAGTGCATCAGTCCAGATAAGGTATCAAGACGTTCTTCCGCGCCTAATTTTCGGACCACGGGGGTTTTTTCATTCACCCTCAGATTGTACGCGGTGACCGAATGGACTCCGCTGGCAGCGACGAGATCAAAGTCCCTGCGGAAATGCTCCATGGTCTGCCCGGGCAAACCGTAGATCAGATCGATATTCACCATGAGGCCGCTGGCAACGAGTTTCCTGCACGTGTCCAGAGCCACATTTCCGGCATGTTTCCGTCGGATGAGTTCAAGCGTCTCATCGTGGGTGGACTGAATGCCCATGCTGACCCTGCCAACCCCGTGACCGCGAATAACCGCGATGTGTTCATCCGTGAGCGTGTCGGGTGAGCACTCGACAGTGTGCGTCAGCACACTCGTTCCGACGTTCCTGAAAACGGCCGTGAGTGAACGATCGAGCAGATCGGGAGGGAGTGCCGTCGGGGTTCCCCCTCCAACGAAGACCTGCGTCAGCGGCGTACCGGATGGCACCCATTCCAACTCGCGCTCCAACGCCTCCACATAGCGGACCATCGTGTCGCGGTTATCGCCGATGCTTTTGGCATAGAAGCAGAAACTGCAGGCATATTTGCAGAAAGGGATATGAACATAGAGCCCCAGCGGTCCCCCCGTGTGCGGGGGACGAATGGCGGCATCCTCTTGGAATGCCGGTGCAGACATCGGGTAGATGTTGGGCGGAGCATAGGAGAGATAATGCTGTTGACCTAGGGCCTCCTCGATATCCCTCATCGTAGAGTTGTCGGGCAGATAAGGCAGATCGTAGTGCCCGGAAAGAGAGGAAGTGGGAGCCATCATGCTTTAAGTTTGGATCGATATCAGTTCCCCAATGCTGATGCGAGACCGAATGCTTTGAGGAGGTAAGAGACGATAGAGTCGACTCCATTGGCTCCAAGCGACTCGAAGAAACCGTGCTGACGTTCCGCGATTGCTCCGCGATCCTGCGTGATCCAGTCCCTAATGTGCTCCCCCAGAAGTTCCGAGGACTTCAACACGGAGTGTTTGGAGAGCGCGCCCAAAGATTTGATGGTCCTGCGGATCGCTGGAGTCCTCTCCTCAAGCGGAAGATCTTCAAGGGAAAGATTTGGCATATAGGACCCTGCATGACTCCAATCAAAAAATCCGGGAGCAAGACCCTCATGCGCCAAAAGAGAGAGGATCTTCGATTGGGAATAATTTTGGGGCGGCAGAAAAAAAGTCGGCACCCCGAGTTGAAAGCACTCCAGAGTCGTCGTCAGTCCCGGCGAAGTCAGCACAGACTCAGCCCCGTCAAAAAGCCGCAGAGCCTCTGAATGAGTGACCGATTCCATCGTAATCCTGCAGTCAGGCAAGTCCTTCGTGAGACGTTCAATGCATCGCTTCCCAGCGATCAATCGGACTGTCTCCTTACGATTGGGGGTGGTTCGGCGTGCCAACATCGCTTCAATCCCCATCACGATGAATTTACCGTAGTGAATATCCTCCTCGGATGGGCCCGCCGCTGTCTCACACCCCCCTAGATTGACTACCAGTCCAGAACGTCGGCATGGATGGGAGGTGACCATCGGTTTCACCAGCGGGCCGACGAGGGTGCCTGGTGCGGGATCAACGTCAGAAGGAAGAAACCGCTGGCACCAATATTCCCGCGCCTGAAGAAAGGGGCGCGGTATTTCCTCTCTCATCCAACGGAGGCTATCGACGACATAGACCGTCTTGGACACCTCCAGGGCGTCCCGGGTCAGATCCCTCTCCATGACCGAGAGTAATGCATCAGCCGAACCGATGATCCTCCGGGCATCGCTACTTCCGGGTTGGGTCTCGACGACTTCTTCGAAGAGACCGCTTGAGGAAGCCACTGTCAGCGCGATCCCCGAGCCTGCAAAGAGAGTCCTGAACCCCACCTGACGCAACTTCTCGGCCAGAAGCATTAGCTTCACCACCGGACCATATCCAAACGGGTAGGCGCTGCAGAGAAGCAGCGGGCGCGTCATGCCCTGGGAATTAGGGAGTCCTCAGGGAGGAAGGATCCGTTGTAAAACGCACTGGGCGGCATCGCATCGATGTATTGCATCTTCAGCATCAGGCCGATCACATTATCAACCGCCATCTTGTTGTCGAAGGCGCGGAGATTGGGGCGATTGGAGATAAGGGCTTTCTTGATGAACTCCTCACCGATTCCCATGTACCCCTCGGCGATACGGGCTGCCTCATCGGGGTTGGCCTCGGCATAGCGTGCCCCCCTTACGAAGGCATCGACAAAATCACGGACAATCTCGGGGCTTTCGTTGATCATGCTGTCCGTCGTCGTCAGCGAGCAGCCGGGAGCACCGGGCCAGAGATCGCCCGTTCTCTTCACAATTCTGGCGATCCCAAGCTCTGCGAGCATGGTGGCGTAAGGCTCGATCATCGAGGCGGCATCGGCTCCGCGCCCCACGAGCGCCAGGATGGCGCCGTCACCCGAAGGCATCCTGACAAGATCAGCGCCGTTCCACCCCATGCTCTCCAGCAGTCCCATGGCGGTGAGATCCTTGATGCCTCCTTTCTGAGGTACGGCAACCTTCCTCACCTGATCGATCTCGATTCCCTGACGCACCACAATCGCTGCCTCCTCGTGACCAGAACCACAGACCACCACCAGAGGCTCCCCCGCCACACGCGCGGAGACCACACGCGTCCATGGCATGACGGCAAAGTGAACCTCGCCACTGATAAGCCGCTCCGGAATCATCCAAGCCGTCGGCGCGACCGAAACTTCGACATTCATTCCGGAGTCCTTGAAAAAGCCTTTGGCATGGGCCACATAGCCGGGAAGTTGGCAGACACCTCGGAGCAGGGAGATTTGGATCGATTTCAAGTCGAGTATTGGTGGTGGAATGAATCAACGAAACTACCCCCATCACCGATCGATACAATCATAATGAGTGACACTCCGCTTACCCGATCTCCGAGAGGAATTGCCGCAGCTTTCCGGCCTGGGTTCTTGGAAGCGATTCGACGAGGAGCACCGACCACTTCAGATACCCCCCGAAGGATTTTTTCATGACTTCTTCGAGGACCTTGTTTTCCTCTTCATTCAATGCTCTAGAGGTCACCAGGCGGAGTTCGATTGTTTCCAGGGTGGTCTGGACCAACTGAAACTCCCGGATCGCCCGGATCTCTGAAATCTTGTAATGCAGGACATCGGCCTTTCGCCGCTCACCGGACCTCAACGTCACGTAGTCATCCAGTCGGCCCACAATCCGTCTCAGTGAGGAAAGCCCCCTGCCACAAGAACAGGGGGGCCCCACCTCGGCCTCGTCCCCCACCTGATAACGCAGCAGTGGCATCGCGTAGTTGTGCAGCGGCGTCACCAGCACCCGACCAATTTCACCCGGCTTGCAGGCATTCCCCCGCTCGTCCACGACTTCCACCAGTGCGGATTCGGAAACCGCATGGTAGTTCGTCCCCTGAGGACACTGGAGAGCGATATAGCCCGTCTCATTGGCGGTGTAGCTATTGAAGATCGGGCAACCGAAGATCTCTCGACAAAGTTCCCTGAGGCTCTCATCCACCGACTCGCTCATCGTCCAGACGGATTTCAGCGAATCCATGATGAGCCCTTGTTCCCGGAAATAACAAAGGAGCAATCGTAGCCCCGAGGGGCGTATGATGAGATAAGCCGGCCGACGCTGGATAAGGAATCCGGCCTGAGTCTGTAACGGCTCCGAGGGTTGCAGGAATCCCATGGATCCGGTATTCCAGATCAGCGATGCCGGCACCCCCCAGTCGGGCATGATCACTCCTCCTGCATCCTCGAAGACCCCGGGAAAGGACTCGGGGGTTTTTCTCATTTTTTCAAGGTGATTGCCGACCCCCCTGAGGTTTGCGATTTCAAGGCTCGGATCGACCCCGTTCCACTCAAGTTCCCTAAGATGAACGGATCGCCAGATGATCTCGTCCAGAGCGGTCTTCAACACCCTCACCGGAATACCGGTCGACCCTCCCGAACTAGCCGTATTGGTGCCCCCGAAGGAAGCGGGATAGGAGGAAGCACGGAGTTTTTCCTCGGCATCCCGGACATCGTCTCGGGTGAGGATTGGAAGCCGGCTCCAGATCTGCGGTGTCATTTGCATTCCGGAAACGAATCCGGCATCCCTCAGCCGCTCGGCATGGAAAGGGACCGTGCGGAAGGCGTGTTCCGCGAGTTGAGAGAGTTGGAGGAACTGGGCCTCCCGAAGTTGCTCGGCCGTCCACCACTGCGACACGTCATACTGACGCAGAAGCGACTGAAGTATCGCGGCTTGACCCGTCATGATCGCGGGCCATGCAGGTTCGGGTAATGACGATTTCAACTTCATCGGAATGGATGTTCTCCTTGGGATTGAAAATAGTCGAGAGGAGCTCTCTTGGACTGGGAGCTATTGTCCCATGGAGAACATCCCAGCTTTCTTACACTTCCGAGATGAACTGCATCAGCTTTCCGGCGGAAGTCCTTGGCAACGAGTCGACGAAGACAACCGACCATTTCAGATAAGCCTCGAAGGCGCTCCTGAGAACATCATCCAGTTCCTCCCTTTCATCAGCATCCAGTGCTCTGGAGACCACCAGTCGCAGTTCGATGGTTTCAAAGCTTGTCTGGACCAGTTGAAATTCCCGAACTGCCCTGATGGCGGAAATTCTGTAGTGCTCCGCATGAACCCGCTTCTTCTCACCGGATCGGAGCGTCAGGTAATCCTCGATCCGGCCAACGATCCTGGTGAGCGAGGGAAGGCCACGACCACAGGGACAGGGAGGCCCGACTTCCGCCTCATCCCCCACCTGATAGCGCAGCAGTGGCATCGCGTAGTTGTGCAGCGGCGTCACCAGAACCCGACCAATTTCACCCGGCTTGCAGGGATTTCCGTGCTGGTCGATGATCTCGACCAGCACGGATTCGGAGACCGCATGGTAGTTCGTAGCGTCGGGACACTGGATGGCGATATAGCCTGTTTCGTTGCTGGAATAGCTACTGATGACGGGACACCCGAAGACCTCACGACACAACTCCCTAAGGCTTTCATCGACCGACTCACTCATTGTCCAGACAGATCGCAACGAGTCCAGGGTGAGCCCCATTTCACGAAAGTGACCCAGGATCAACCTGAGTCCCGAAGGACGCATGATCAGGTAACCGGGACGCCGCTTCATCAGGTATTCGGCCTGAGTAGCAAGTGGTAGAGTTGGCTCAAGAAGCCCCATCCGGCCCGTCTCCCGGAGCAGGGCCGCGGGATGCCCCCAGTCTGCCAGGATCAGGCCTCCAAGGTCTTCAAAGGCACCGGGATTTTGCGAGAGAGCCTTGAGGTAGGAGGCGGCTCCGCGGAGATTGGCGATTTCAAGACTGAAGTCGATCCCGTTCCATTCGAGTTCCCTCAGATGGGCAGCCTGCCACATCACCCCGTCCATGCCGCTCTTCAGCACCCGTACCGGAATGCCGGTCGAACCTCCGGAATTTGCCCAGGAGGTTTCTCCGAACGTTTCAGGGTAGGAGGTGGCGCGGAGTTTTTTCTCGGCATCCCGGACATTGTCGCGGGTGAGGATGGGAAGCCGACTCCAGATCTGCGGAGTCATTTTCATTCCGGAAACGAATCCTGCATCCCTCAGCCGCTCGGCATGGAAGGGGACCGTGCGGAAGGCGTGTTCCGCGAGTTGAGAAAGTTGGAGGAACTGGGCCTCCTGAAGTTGCTCGGCCGTCCACCACTGCGATACATCATACTGACGCAGTAACGCCATCAGCATCGCCGAGTGATCCGTCATGACCGAAGGCCAAGCCAGTTCGGAAAGCGCCGACCTCAAGCCAATCATTCCATATGTTCCTCCCTGGAGTAAAAGTAGTCGAGGAGGGACTTCTCCAAACGCTCATTGGCAAGGCACAACGTCCCGTTCTCCGCGTACACCAAATCAACCGAAGGATCATACCCACCCTTCTCGAGGATCAGGTATCTATCCAAATATTGTCTTGCATTCAGATTCCCATGATGATGGTGAACAATCGTCCCTCCCACAAATCCGGTTCTCACGTTTAAAAATCGTTCTGCATACTGCTCGAGAAAGTCCCTGTGAACGATGAGATCACCCTCGATTCTCGGATTGAGCCCTCTCGACACCTCAATGGAGCAAGACAAGACCGAATCACCCCCACCCAGGATACAACCGTCAAAGAGCTTGCCCAATTTTCGATAATACGATTTCCGAATGGCCCATGCATAGCCCATGTGCCCTTTTTTTTCGGGAAACTCCAGCGCATTGCAGAAGGACATAACCCCGCGCGAATCCTCAAGAAACGAAAAACCTTCAAGCTGAAAATCCGTAACTCCTTCCACGGATTCCACCTCATGATTGGCCGCCAGGAAAATCACACGACTCCACGGTTGAAGAATGTCGCATTCGTTGAGTTTTTGAATTGTCTCACAGGACCAGTTAGGATTGAGGAATTGGATATCCTTGTCGATCCAGGCGGCGTACTCCCACTCCTCTTCGAGGGAATCGATCCCGAGGTTGATCAGGTTCTCCTTCACCCAGATCGGACTCTTTAGATCGAATTTCAAATGGCGGAAAATTCGATCTGACCAATCCGGCAACTCCGCCTCCCGGTTCCAGATCCCCTCTACCAGCACCACACGACAGTCGGGAGTGATTGCAAGATGCCTCAGGCATAATTCCAGGTTGCGGCGGCTCACACGGGCATTCGTATGATTGAAGAAGGGGATCACAACATGGAGCTTCGGTTCGTTGATCATGGGTATGGTGTCGCTTGGTGATGCTCCCGGAAGAGGTTGATCAGATTCCTAAGAGTCATAACCCCAAAAAGGGACAAAACATTAAAGGAGAAATTAAAGAAACTCTCTCAACTGATCCCCATGCCCCGGCGAACTTTTTGCGTTTTCCCCATCAAACTTCGGAACGGAATTGCATCAGCTTCCCTGCTGAAGTGCGGGGCAGCGATTCAACAAAGACGATGGTCCACTTTAGATACCCCCCGAAGGATTTTTTCATGACTTCTTCGAGGACCTTGTTTTCCTCTTCATTCAATGCCCTTGAGACTACTAGACGCAGTTCGATGGTTTCGAGGCTTGTCTGGACAAGTTGAAATTCGCGAACCGCCCTGATGGCGGAAATTCTGTAGTGCCCCGTATGGACCCGCTTCTTCTCACCGGATCGGAGTGTCACATAATCCTGGAGGCGCCCGACAATCCTGGTGAGCGAGGGAAGGCCACGACCACAGGAACAGGGAGGCCCGACTTCCGCCTCATCCCCCACCTGATAGCGCAGCAGCGGCATCGCGTAGTTGTGCAGCGGCGTTACCAGCACCCGACCAATTTCCCCCGGCTTGCTCGGATTTCCTTGCTTGTCGATGACCTCGACCAAGACGGATTCGGAAACCGCATGGTAATTCAACCCCGAGGGGCACTGCAGTGCGATATAGCCTGTCTCATTGCAGGAGTAGCTACTCTTAACAGGACACCCGAAGATCTCCCGACAGACTTCCCTGAGGCTTTCATCGACCGACTCACTCATCGTCCAGACGGATCGCAGCGAGTCCAGAGTGAGCCCCATTTCACGAAAGTAAACGAGGATCAACCTGAGTCCCGAAGGACGCATGATCAGATAACCGGGACGCCGCTTGATCAGGTATTCCGCCTGAGTAGCAAGTGGTAGCGTTGGCTCAAGAAGCCCCATCCGGCCCGTCTTCCGGAGCAAGGTCGCAGGATGCCCCCAGTCCGGAAGGATCAGGCCTCCCGAGTCTTCAATGGCACCGGGGTTTTGCGAGAGGGCCTTCATGAGTGAGGCGGCTCCGCGCAGGTTGGCGATTTCAAGACTGAAGTCGATCCCGTTCCATTCGAGTTCCCTCAGATGGGCAGCCTGCCACATCACCCCGTCCATACCGGTCTTGAGCACCCGCACCGGAATACCGGTCGAGCCTCCGGAATTCGCCCAGGAGGTTTCTCCGAAAGTCTTGGGGTAGGAGGTGGCGCGGAGTTTTTCCTCGGCATCCCGAACATCGTCCCGAGTGAGGATGGGAAGCCGACTCCAGATCTCCGGTGTCATATTCATTCCGGAAACGTATCCGACATCCCTCAGTCGCCTGCCATAGAAGGGGACCGTGCGCAGCGCATGTTCCGCGAGCTTAGAGAGTTGGAGGAACTGGGCCTCCATGAGTTGCTCTGCCGTCCACCACTGAGATACGTCATACTGACGCAGCAACGCCATCAGCCCCGAGTGATCCGTCATGACCGAAGGCCAAGCCAATTCGGGAATCGCCGACTTCAAACCATCCATTCCAAATGTTCCTCCCTGGATTAAAAGTAGTCGAGGAGGGATTTCTTCAAACGCTCATTGGCAAGGCACAACGCCCCGTTCACAGCGTACACCAAATCAACCGAAGGATGATACCCACTCTTCTCGAGAATCAGGTGCCGATCCACATATTGTCTCGCATTCAGATTCCCATGACGATGGTGAAGGATCGTCCCTTCCGCAAATCCTCAAGAAATGAATAACCCACGCGATGTAAATCCGTAACCTCTTCAACGGATTCCACTTCATGGTTGGACGTCAGGAAAATCACGCCTCTCCAAGGTTGGAGAATGTCGCAGTTGTTGATTTTTTGAATTGTCTCGCAGACCCAGGCAGGGTCCAGAAAATGGATGTCCTTATCGACCCGGGGGTGTCTTACCACTCCTCTCCGAGGGAATCGATCCCGAGATTGATCAGGTTCTCCTTCACCCAGATTGGCTTCCTGAGATTGAACTTCAGGTGCCGAAAGAGCGATTCCGAGAAATCGGGCAACTCGCCCCCCCCGGTTCCAAATCCCCTCCACCAGCACGACGTGGCGGTCGGAATTGAGTGAGAGATTTCGGAGGCAGTGTTCCAGATTCCTCCGATTGACACGGGCGTTCGTGTGATTGACGTACTGGATGACGACGTGGATTTTCGGTTAGTTCATTTCCGGAGCGCTCCCGAAGATATTTACCCCTGAACACCGATTCCAACAAAAGGGAAATTCTAGCTCGGCGGTCAGATCTCCGAGCGGAACTGCATCAACTTCCCCGCGGGAGTACGGGGTAGAGAGTTAACGATCACGATGGCCCATTCCAGATAACTTCCAAAGGCTTTTTGCATCAATGCCTCAAGTGATCTTTTATCCTCATCCTCCAGAATTCTGGAAAGGACTAGACGTAGCTCGATTGTTTCGAGACTTGTCTGGACAAGTTGAAATTCGCGAACCGCCCTGATGGCAGAAATTCTGTAGTGCTCCGCGTGAACACGCCTCTTCTCGCCGGATCGGAGCGTCACATAGTCCTCGAGTCGACCGACGATCCGAGTCAGCGAGGGCAATCCCCTACCGCAGCCACACGGAGGCCCCACCTCCGCCTCGTCTCCGACCTGATAGCGCAGAAGCGGCATGGCATAGTTGTGCAGCGGAGTAACAATCACCCGGCCGATCTCTCCAGGCTTGCAGGCATTACCTTTGACATTCAGGACCTCGACCAAGGACGATTCTGAGACCGAATGGTAATTCGTTCCCGAGGGACACTGCAGAGCGATATAGCCGGTTTCATTGGATGAATAATTACTGAAAACTGGGCAACCAAAGATCTCCCGACAAAGCTCCCTGAGGCTCTCGTCAACAGTTTCGCTCATCGTCCAGACAGATCGAAGAGAGTCCAAGATCACACCCTGTTCACGGAAGTAACCAAGGAGCAATCTGAGTCCTGACGGCCGCATGATCAGGTAACCGGGACGACGCTTGATCAGGTACTCGGCTTGAACCGCGAGGGGCAAGGTAGGTTCCAACAGTCCCATCCGACCTGTTTTCCAGAGCATCGTTGCCGGTTGGCCCCAGTCCGGGGTAATAAGGCCTCCCATGTCCTCGAAAGCGTTGGGGTTCTGCGAGAGAGCAGGCAGAAACGACGCGACCCCCCGGAGATTCGCTATCTCAAGACTACAATCGACCCCATTCCACGCAAACTCACGGAGATGGGCCGCCTGCCACATGAATCCGTCCATTCCGGTTTTGAGCACTCTGACCGGGATGCCCGTTGAGCCTCCCGAGTTAGCCGTCGAGGTGCCCCCAAAGTAGGGGGGATAGGTAGAGGCTTGCAGCAATTCCCCATGATCGCGCACCTCGTCACGGGTCAGCACCGGAAGGCGTCGCCAGATTTCCGCCGTCATCGGTTTTCCCGAGATGAATCCAGAGGCCTTCAAGCGCTCCGCATAGAAGGGAACTGTGCGCAAAGAATGTTCTGCCAGCTTCGTTAGTTGACGATATTGAAATTCCTCAAGCTGCTCGGGCTTCCACCACTGTGATGCATCATACTGTCGCGTCACGGCTGCCAACATGGCAGCATTGCCAGTCATCACTGCCGGCCACGCAATCTCAGGGTAAGATGATTTCCAATTCATGGAATCCGATCTTCTTGCCGGGATCTGAAATATGCCATGATTGCCTGCTCCTGCATCGGATTATTGAGTTTGATCGTACCGTTCTCCGTGCAAGTGATATCCTTGGAAGGATCATAACCAATTTCCTCAGGATCGCATAGCGTCCTAAATAATTACGTTTTTTTATTTCTCCATGATTGTAATGAATGATTGTTCCTCACAAGGAACCACCCCTTACATTCGGGATTGATCGAGAGATTCATCGGGTGAGTTTGAGATTCTTTCGGCTCGCACGGGTATTCGTGTGATTGAAGTACGGAATGATGACCGGGAGCTTCGCGGCATTCATGGAATGTCAGTCATCATGACCTCCGAGCGAAACTGCCTCAGTTTCCCGGCTCTTGTTCTAGGAAGCGAGTCCACCACGACCACCGACCATGACAGATATCCCTCGAATGAGCGCCGCATCACTCCCTCAAGGATCACTACTTCTGCTGGCAAAAGCTCTCCTGAGATCACCAGACGAAGGTCGATATGGTCTAGTCTTGTCTGCACTAACTGGAATTCCCGCACAGCACGGATCCGAGAGATCTTATAGTGCTCCAAGTCAGGTCTCCTTCGTTCTCCGGATGGCAGTTGCACATAATCCTCGAGCCTCCCGACGATCCTGGTCAGTGAAGGGAGTCCCCTGCCGCAGCCACAAGGAGGCCCCACCTCCGCCTCGTCTCCCACCTCGTAGCGCAGCAGTGGCATGGCATAATTGTGAAGCGGCGTCACCACAACACGTCCAATCTCGCCCGGATTGCAGGCATTCCCATCCTGATCAACCACCTCCAGCAGGATTGACTCGGCAACCACGTGATAATTCCTCCCCTCCGGACACTGTATGGCTATATACCCCGTCTCACTGCAAGTGTAGTTGCTCACCACAGGGCAGCCGAAGATCTCGCGGCACAACTGCCGGAGACTCTCATCGACCGACTCGCTCATCGTCCAGACACATTGCAGCGAGTCAAGTGTCTGGCCTTTGTCACGAAAGTGAATGAGGAGCATTCGCAGAGCGCTAGGCACGATCCTCATGTAAGCGGGACGCCGCTTGATCAGGAAAGCAGCCTGCCTCTCAAGCGGTTGACGGGGCTCAAAGATCCCCATCAGGCCTGTCTTTCCCAGGAGTGCGACGGGAGCCCCCCAACTGGCCGTGACAACACCGCCAGCATCCTCGAAGGTTCCAGGCTGCTGCAAATAAGCGGCGCGTCTCTCCTCGGACATCCCCATGGAGTTGGCCAGCTCAAGCCCACCATCGATTCCATGCCAATCCAATTCCCTCAGATGAGCGGCCTGCCAGAGGAAGCCATCGATCTGCGTCTTGGTTACTCTGACAGGGATACCCGTCGAGCCTCCAGTGTCGGCCGCCATGGTGCCTCCAAAGGAGGGTGGATAGGAAGAGGCATGCAGCAATTCCCCCTGATCACGCACCTCGTCACGTGTCAGCACCGGAAGACGCCGCCAGATCCCGCTGGTCATCGGTTTTCCCGAAATGAATCCCGCAGCCTTCAACCGCTTCGCCTGGAATGGCACGGTCTTCATGGCATGCTCAGCAAGTAACGACAGTTGTGCGAACTGTGCATCGCTCACTTGCTCGGGCGTCCACCACTGCGTCTCATCATACTGCTTCAAGAGCGCCATGAGCATAGCTGCCTGTCCGCCAGGGAAAGCAGGCCATGCGATTTCGGGAAACGATGATTCCAGATCCATGCGT
>CAIKYN010000141.1 GCA_903831635.1 uncultured Spartobacteria bacterium | reverse complement strand
GGCGCGTGGCTTTCCCGTCATCTTTGGGATCACTACTTGTTTTCACAGGATAAAGTTTTTTTGAAAGAACGTGCCTGGCCGGTGATGCGGGGTGCAGCGGAATTTCTTTTCGATTGGCTTGATGAGACCCCATCCGGCGAACTGACCACGTCTCCCTCCACCTCTCCGGAAAACAGTTATGTGAATGAATCGGGCCATCGCTGTGCGGTCTGCACAGGATCGGCCATGGATCTCTCGATCACCCGTGACCTATTTTCGCACTGCCTCGAGGCCTCCCACCGCCTCGGTGGCGTGGATCCTGATTTGTGTAACCGAATGACTCAAGCTCTCGGGAAGCTCCCCCCACTCCGCATCGGCAGCAGAGGTCAGATTATGGAGTGGAACAAGGATTGGCAGGAGTATGAGCCCACCCACCGGCATGTCTCTCATCTTTACGGACTTCACCCCGGTGAGGAGATCACTCCTCATGGGACTCCTGAATTGGCTGAAGCCGCCCGTCGATCCCTGCAGCTCAGGGGAGACTCGGGGACCGGTTGGTCCCTTGCCTGGAAAATGAATCTGTACGCCCGTTTGGGTGATGGCGATCAAGCCCATCGGTTCATCTCCAATCTTTTTCACCGAGTCGATCCCTCCGTCACCGCCACAGCCGATGCTGGAGGCGGGCTCTACCCGAACTTGCTGGATGCCTGCCCTCCGTTTCAGATCGATGGTAATTTTGGTTACACGGCGGGTGTTGCAGAGATGCTGCTACAGAGCCATACGGGAGAAATTCACCTTCTCCCGGCGCTACCCTCCGCATGGCCCAGCGGCTCCATCCGTGGACTCCGTGCCAGAGGCGGAACCGAAGTTGCTCTGGAATGGGGTGATGGCAAGCTGGAGCATGTCACGATCAGGAATGCGTCGGGTAGAGATGTCGTTTTGCGATACAAGAATCACACACTCCCCCTTGCACTACCTGCGGGTGATAGCGTGGAAATTCAGGCTGCAAGATTTGCTTAACAAAAATTCCCCTAAGGTGCGTTAATTGGACGCTGATATTTAACTGCGAGCCCTTTGTTAACCCTCGATCTCGGCAATCTCTTCGGGAGAGAGTTTGAGATCCCCACCGTGAATCAGGCCATCCACTTGGGAGGCGTTGCGCGCTCCGACGATCGCCCCGGTGACTTCGGGTTTGCGGAGCACCCAGGCGAGAGCCGCCTCGGCGGCCGTGCGACCATGACGGGCTCCCACAGACTTAAGACGTTCAGCCAAGGCTAGGTTCTCGGTGAGTTTGGGCTCCTGGAACAGGGGGCTGTTTCGGCGCCAGTCTCCCTCCGGAAGATTGGCAACGCGCTCTTTCGTCATGGCTCCGGTGAGAAGTCCGGATCCCATGGGAGAATAGACAATCGTGCCAACGCCATGAGCCCCGCACCAGGTGAGCTGATCATTCTCCACATCACGCTTGACGAGTGAATAGGGAGGCTGGAGCGACGTAATGGGAGCGATCTTGCTCATGGCCTCCATCTCCTCGCTACTCGCGTTCGAAACGCCGATCCATCGGAGCTTTCCCTCCTCCTTGAGCTTTGCCATTTCGGTCCATCCCTCGAGCGTTTCTTCGAGTTCATCGGCCGTCCAATGGATCTGGTAGAGATCGATGGCCTCGACTCCGAGGCGACGGAGGCTCGCCTCCACCTCGCGACGGATCGAGTCGGCGCGCAGGGAATAGTCAATCGTCCCCTGATCATCCCAGAGCATCCCGCATTTGGTGAAGACATGAGGGCGAGCGCCTTTCCAGTCGGCGAGGGCTTTACGGACCACCTCCTCGGAATGACCAAGACCATAGACGGCGGCCGTATCAATCCAGTTCAGTCCGAGTTCAAGGGCACGATGAATGGCGGCGATCGAGTCGTTGTCAGACTGCGGTCCCCATCCGAATTTCCATTCCCCGCCGACAGCCCAAGCTCCAAAGCCGAGTGGGGTGATACTCAAGTCGCTGTTGCCAAGGGTACGTGTCTGCATGGTGATGATTGGGTTGGTTGTGAAATAGGAATCTATCGTGTGGAAAAGTGCCGCTTCGAAAAGTAAAAGCTGAAGAGAGCGATTAGTCGACTCGCTTGAAAACCCTTCGGCCCTCCTTATTCAGAGTCACCGACCAGACATCGGTCTGGTCCTTCCAGGCAATCGTGAGACGGCTCTTGTCCTCATTCCAGGAGGTCGTTGGGATTTCCTGCCCCTTGAGATGCGGGTAAAGCAGCATCAGGAAATTGGGCTCCACACTGCGGGAGCCGACCACAACCTGCGTTCCCATTCCCATCGAGCGCCCGGTGAACTGATGGGAGTCATCGGTCTTCTTGTACTCGATGGTCGAGACCGAAGGGATGGGCTGGATCGTGGGAAGATCGGGCACCGCGATATCAAGGGTGCGGAGAAGAAGGAGTCGATCTCCCTCCTTGGGTACCAAGCCGGTGGTGCCTTGGAATCCATTTTTCAGGGCGGGCTTCTCGCGATGCGTTGTTTCATCGCCCAGAAGAATGTCTCTGCCATCGATCGATACGGCCGCGATCTCTGGCGACATATTCATCCGCCATTCGTAGAGATGCTCGGTGTCATCCTTGCGGATATCGTCAGCTACCAGGACATAGGGATGCTTCCCTCGTCCCAAGATCACGGATCGGAACGCTTTTTTGACCGGATACCACGGGGTTCTGATGACCCATCCATCCTCATCATCCCACATCCGCGGATCTCCATGGGCACGGTCAGCGAATCCTTGGTAGTAAGGAAGCACCTTGGGCGAGGTGTCGGGTTCCCACTTGGAGAGTGGGATGCGCGACTGCAGTCTCTCTGCCGCCTCGGTAAAGCTGCCAAGCTGACGCTTCTCAAGCGACTCCTTCGACTCGGTGAAGCTGGATTTCATCCACATCCAATCCCAGCAGTACTTGGCATCAATGACGGCCTTGGTCTCCTTGGGAGTTTCCTTGAAATCAACCCAGTCACCCGGAGTGGCAAAGAAGCCCTGCCCACGCCCGTCGATGGTCACCACATTCATGAACTTCGACTCGGTATCTCGGTAGCCCACCGAGACCCAAGGGCGTCCAAGGGCCGC
>CAIKYN010000140.1 GCA_903831635.1 uncultured Spartobacteria bacterium | reverse complement strand
CCCCGGCACAACACTTGTCATCGTTGGACATGGATCGACCACCAACCCCGATTCCAGCGAGCCGAATCACCGCCTTGCAGATGCCATTCGTGAGCGGGGCATCTTTGATCAGGTTCTCTGCTGTTTCTGGAAGGAGGAGCCTTCCATGCGCGAAGTGATGCATTCCGTCTCCTCTCCGGAGGTCTACATCGTGCCGAACTTCATCAGCGAGGGATACTTCACCCAGACCGTGATTCCGAGAGAGTTGGAACTCGAAGGCCCCCTCACCCATCGCAATGGCAGGACCATCCGATACTGCGAACCGGTCGGCAACCACTCCTCGATGACCGAGGTACTGCTCAAGCGCGCGCGGGAGACAGCTCCAGGAGTCCCCACCAAGGAAACCAGCCTGCTGATCGTCGGTCATGGCACCAATCTGAATGACAATTCAGCCAAAGCGGCAAAGACCCAGGTGGCCCTTCTGTCACAGATGAACCTCTATGCGGAGGTTCTTCCAACC
This sequence comes from uncultured Spartobacteria bacterium, assembly GCA_903831635.1. Lineage (GTDB taxonomy): Bacteria > Verrucomicrobiota > Verrucomicrobiia > Chthoniobacterales > UBA6821 > UBA6821. The sequence continues at coordinate 4,469 of CAIKYN010000140.1, read as the reverse complement.
TACATGGAGGAGGCCCCCTTGATCAGTGACTGGGCCGCCATGACTAGCCAACAGAACGTTGTCGTGATCCCTTTCTTCATCAGCGATGGCCTCCATAGTTACCAGGATATTCCGGTACTTCTTGGTATCCGTGAGGAGGTTGGCCCCGCCGCGAGTCAGTCGGCGGTCTTCCAATCCAACCCTCATCACCTGCATGGAAAGGAACTCTACTATGGCAGCGCCATCGGTACCGATCCGATGATGGCTGATGTGATCCTCGATCAGGTAAAGGCCTTCGACGAGTCATCCGAAGGCAACTCGACCTCATCAATCCCAGATCACGTTTCCGGATCGGTCACCGTAACCGTATGAGGAGGCTGGCCCTCCTGCTGCTACTCTCAGCAGCCCCCCTCTGGAGCCAAGAATCTTCGGCACCGCCAGCGACTCCTCCCCCACCAACCCCCTCCCACTACGCCCCCGAGGTCGTTGAGAGAAGAGTCGATCAACTCCTCTCCAAGCTGACGCTGGATGAGAAGATCAGCCTACTTTCGGGTGATGGTTTTGACGGCATGTCGACCGAGGCAGTTCCAAGACTCGGTATCCCCAAGCTCGTCATGGCTGATGGTCCGCAGGGAATCCGTGCCCATGGACCAGCCTGCTCGTTCCCTAGCGGGATTGCGCTGGCTGCAACCTGGGATCGAAAACTGGCCTACGAGTATGGCGCAGCGATCGGACGGGAAGCCAAGGCAAGAGGTATCCATATCCAACTTGGTCCGGGAGTGAATATAGCCCGCACCCCACTGAACGGCCGTAACTTTGAATATTACGGAGAGGATCCCTACCTCACTGGAGAGATGGCTTCCCAATGGATCCGTGGAATTCAGGCCCAGGGAGTCGTCGCCACGGTGAAGCACTTTGTGGGTAATGACGAAGAGTGGCGCCGCATGGAGATCGAGTCACTCATGGATGAACAGACCCTGCGAGAGATCTATCTCCAACCTTTTCAGAAAGCCGTTCGGGGGGCAGGTGTCTGGGCTGTGATGTCCGCCTATAACAAGCTCAATGGCTTTCCCAGTACCGGCAACGACCATCTGCAGAATGGAATCCTAAAACAAGAATGGGGCTTCCCCGGCATTGTCATGTCGGATTGGTGGGCAACTCAGTCAGCGGATTCTGTTAGCAAGGGCCTCGATCTTGAAATGCCGATGGGCTATCAGGTCACGAAGGAGAGCGTCCTTAGGGCATTGGACGAAAAGCAACTCTCCAGGGAGCAGATTGATCAGGCCGTCAGCAGACTCCTCCGAATGGCCATTTCGATGGGCTTCGTCGATGAGAAGCAAGAACGAAAAGACCTTCCGCTTGACTCAAAGCAGAATGCCGCCTTGGCACTCGACGTGGCTACCAAGTCGATCGTCCTGCTGAAGAATTCGCCGACACTGCTTCCGCTGGATTCCAAATCGCTCAGACATGTCGTTGTCTATGGTCCCAATGCACAGGATACTCCGGCCGTTGGGGGAGGAAGCGGTGGGGTCGAGCCCTTTCGCAAGGTGAGCTTCCTCGAAGGAATTCGGCACGCCCTCCCCAAGGGGACATCGGTCTTTTACGCGCCAATGCCGCTAAGCACCCCTTTTTCTCTCTCCAGCTTCTTTGAGTTGGGGAAGGAAATCCCGGAGCCTCCCCGCATTGTGAATGTCAGACGCATGACCTGTGTTACTGAACCAAATTTCACCAAGGTGACCATGACCAAAGGGAAAAGAATTGAGATCTCGTGGACTCATCGCTCCCCCCCTGAGGGTGTCCCCAAAGATCAGGAAGCCCGCATCACATGGGATGCTGAGATCGAGGTGCCCAGCTCGGGCAACTATGAACTCCTCGCGATCGGTCATCCCGAGATACGTCTCGGCGACCGTGAACTAGGGAATCCCGAGAGCTACGTGATGTCTCTGGAAAAAGGAGTCTCCGTTCCACTACGAGTCACCGCCAGCGAAGTAGGCCGTGGGAGTGGTCATGTCTTAGTCGGAATTAGAATGATTCCCAAGGAGGCCACGGGACTCTATCCGGCAAAGATCGCGGATGCAGCAATTGTCTGCGTGGGTCTCAATCCCGAAGTCGAGGGAGAGGGCTACGATCGAGGCTTTGCCCTTCCGGTAGCACAGCAGCAACTCATCGAGCAGGTTGCTCAGGCCAATCCGCGAACCATCATCGTTCTGAGCGGTGGGGGAGCCGTTGATATGAGGGAGTGGATCGATAAGGTTCCTGCTGTCCTCCAGACCTGGTACCTGGGTCAGAGTGCCGGGACAGCCCTCGCCTCGATCCTTTTCGGCGATGCCAACCCGTCGGGACATCTTCCTTGCACCTTTGACCGTACGATCGAGGAAAACCCCTCTTACGGCGAGTATCCCGGGAAATTTCAGGCAGGCAAAGCCTGGCCCGTCGTGAACTACAAAGAGGGGATCTTTTACGGATATCGAGGTTATGACCGGTCAGGACATGAACCGCTGTTCCCGTTCGGATTTGGACTCAGCTACACGAGTTTTCACCTTTCGACGCTCACCGTGAGTCCCAGCGCAGAGGGTCATAGCGTCTCCGTTGATGTTGCCAATACAGGCACCCGTTCCGGAGCCACCGTCATTCAGCTCTACATCAGCCTGCCCAGGGAATCGACTTCACGACCCCTCCGTGAATTGAAAGGCTTTCAGCGGATCGAGTTGAATCCCGGCGAATCCAAGAAAATCACCATTCCCCTTACCGACAACTCCCTCATGTACTGGCATCCGATCAAAAACACGTGGGTCATGCCCGAGGGACCAGTCTTTATAGAGATCGGATTCTCTGAACGCGACATACGAATGAAAGCCCTGCTTCCAAAATTACCAACTCCTCAAGCCATGTCCCCAAGTTCCCCCTCATCAATTGGCACCAATTCTTTGTGACGATAATGTAACCTTTGGAAACAAAAAGTATCTCTCTGATTTTCTTGCTTCTGACTAGATTCAGAGAATGCATCTTTTTATTGCAGACTTCGCATCCGTGGGTCTTGGAACCTGGGCACTTCTGGGGATAGCTCTTCTCTTGGCACTCGCCTTTGAGTTCGTCAACGGATTCCATGACACCGCCAATGCAGTCGCGACCGTTATCTACACCCATACGCTCCCCGCTGTCCCAGCCGTGATCTGGTCGGGGTTCTTCAACTTCCTAGGGGTACTCACCTCGACGGGAGCCGTTGCCTTCAGCATCGTGAATCTCCTTCCCGTGGAGCTCGTAATCCATGTGGGCTCGGCTGCCGGATTCGCCATGGTTTTTTCGCTTCTTGTCTCGGCGATCATCTGGAATGTCGGCACCTGGTACTTCGGTCTCCCTGCTTCCAGCTCCCACACGCTGATCGGATCGATCATCGGAGTCGGAGTGGCTAACGCCCTGATGAGCGACTCCCATTACTGGGGTGATGGTGTCAATTGGTCCAAGGCAAAGGAGGTCGGCATGGCCCTCCTCATCTCACCGGTGATCGGATTCTGCATGGCGGCCCTCCTCCTCATCGTGATGAAGATCATCATCAAGAATCCGAAGCTCTATGAGGCCCCCGATGCCCATCATCCCCCACCAGGATGGATCCGAGCCTTGCTGATGTTCACCTGCACTGGTGTGAGCTTTGCCCATGGATCCAATGACGGACAAAAAGGAATGGGGCTCATCATGCTGATCTTGGTCGGCATCCTCCCCACAACCTATGCACTCAAGAGCGAGAGCACCGAAAATGAACTGATTGCACTCAGGAGTCAGTTGAAAGCCTGCGTCTCCTATTGCAGCAATCAGGAAAAGGGGGCAGATCCTCACTATGTGAAAGATGATCCGGCAAATCTCATCACCACCTTCTTGCGTGGCCATCACTCCACATCACCCGAACTCTTCCGCTCCGTGGAAACGATCGCTAACAAGAGCCTGCAAGACCTCGGAAGCATCAAATCGCTGAAGGAGATTCCTGAAAATGACCGCGGCGCTCTTCGCGCTAATCTTTATTTGCTCTCCTCAGTCTCTTCCAAACTGGCAAAGAACCATCAACTCGGCTCCCCTGCTGCTGAAAAAGAAGCCAAAAGACTCACCTCTACGATCAATAGCGTGACCAACTTCATTCCCATCTGGGTGAAGGTAGCCGTGGCGCTCGCTCTCGGTTGCGGCACGATGATTGGATGGAAGCGCATCGTGGTCACAGTAGGTGAGAAGATCGGCAAAACACATATGACGTATGGTCAAGGGGCGGCGGCAGAACTCGTCGCCATGTTCACGATCAGTCTTGCAGACATGCTGGGTCTACCCGTCAGCACCACGCATGTCCTCTCCTCGGGAGTGGCCGGAACCATGGCTGCAAACGGATCCGGACTTCAGATGGCGACCGTGAGGAATATTCTCATGGCCTGGGTCCTGACGCTTCCCGTCTGTGTCTTCCTAGGCGCGGCACTCTTCGCTCTGGGTCTGAACATGATCGCCCGACT
>CAIKYN010000139.1 GCA_903831635.1 uncultured Spartobacteria bacterium | reverse complement strand
CCTGCGGATGAAGGTGATCCCTCCAGGAAACCCTCAGCAGACGCGGAAGATAATCCCAAGCACCACCCCGCAGCACCCGGGAATCACGAAATCGGGAATCCAGGCGGGCCGATCCGTCGATCGGTGCTCCTTCATGACCCGGATGCCAGCCATCCGCGGTCCACTCGCAGACATTCCCCACCATGTCCAGGAGGCCGAAAGCATTTGCGGGAAAAGCACCTGCCGGAGTGCGGTGACCGCATCCCACCCTCTTGCCATTCTCCTCATAGTAGTAGTTCGCGTCGGCCGGGGAGATCGTCCCGCCCCAGGGATAATGGGTCGTCGATCCGGCGCGGGTGGCATATTCCCACTCGGCCTCGGAGGGGAGTCGGATCCCGGTTCCAATCCCATTCCCCATCCAGAGGCAGTAGGACTGGGCATCCTCCCAGGAGATCATCGTCGCGGGCCAGTCTTCCGGGGAGTCAGGCTCATGCCCCGGACGGAAGCGCCGAAACTCCCCGACTGTCACCGGGAAGCGGGCCAACCGGAACGACGGAATCCGTACGCGGCGGCGGGGCCGCTCGGTGTCGTTGGCAAACTTGTCCCCGTCGTTCTCCCCCATGAGAAATTCCCCGCCGGGGATCGTCACGAAATCGGGAGAGATCATCGCTGGGACGGCGCCGCAGGACGGTCGATCGTCGGCCATGTATCGCGCATCCTTGCCGCCAGATAGCGGTGAAAGAGCCATATCGGCATTTCCAGATGACTCAATCTCCCGCGCTGGTATCCCTTGGCGTAGAATCCCCGCTGGACGGCGGTGCAGACCTCCATGTCCTCGAGATGGAAATCGACAAGCATCTTTTCGGTGACGGCCAGCTTTGCCCGGTAATCGGGATCGGCGATAGCTTGGTCGTTCAGGAGACAGACCGTCAGAAGGCGGCTCCGCTCGGGAGTGATCGGATCAATGCGGTACCAGAAGGCACGATCCGGCCCGGTAAACATCATGAAATTGGGTTCTCCCAGATAGACCGCCATCTGGCCCGCCTGATCGGGATCCAGGCCCGGAACCTGGGCGAACTCGCTGGAGGGATCGGCTGCAACCCCTTCCTTGAAGGGAAGGTTCACACGCATGGAATGGGCCCGCTCGGCCTCCGTCCAGGTATGCTTGGCCGGCATGAAGGTCTGCAAGGTTTTGCAATGGGCACCAAGGTGGTGGTAGCCCTCCATGAAATTCTCGACGAGGACCTTCCAGTTGAACGGACAGTCCCATTCCTTGGCGATGACAACCTTCATTGAGGCGCAGTCCCAACCCTCGATGTCCTTGCCGAGTTCGGCGTACTGCGCAGCCACGGGTCCCGCATCGCCGGAAAGATTCAGGAAGATGAAACCGTGCCAGATTTCGCACCGGAAAGGGCGCAACCCGACCTCGTCACGGCAAAATCCCTCCGCCTGATGCATTTCCGGACACCCCTTCAGCGACCCGTCCAACTCGAAACTCCAATGATGGTAGGGGCAGAGAAAAAGGCGGGTGTGACCGCATCCCGACTGACCATCCCTGACCTCCGCCGTTCCATGCCCGTCATAACCGAATCCCGGAGGCATGATGTCCATCGCCCGGTGAGGACAGGCCCGCGAAAGGACCCGGATCTCGCCATCCTTTCCGTGAACAACGATCAGCAGTTCGCCGAGGGCTTCGGTATTCAGAAAATCACCCGGTTTCGGGACCTGGGAGACGTGGGCGAGGCAGATCCACCCCTTGCCAAGCACCTGGTCTGTTTCCCAAGCCAGGAACTCCGTGCTCGTGTAGGCCTCGGCGGGCAGGGTGCGTGCCTGCCGGAGAGGGAGGTCGGCGGCTTCCTGGATCTCACGGAAGAGAGTCTCCAGGGGGACTGTCGGACGGGCTCCCCGGAAGCCCGGGATCTCCTGTCCCAGACCATGCCTGCCGGTCAGGGGCGCGCTCCCCTCCTTCACGGTGGCCTCGTTGAAATGCGTGGCGGAAGTATCCATGGATCGGAAGGGCCGGTCGTTTAAAAAAGCCTGGCGTAGCGGTCGACCTCCCACTGGCTGACAGTCTGGTGGTATTCGCGCCACTCCTCCGACTTGTAATGGATGAACTCGTCGCGCAGTCCCTTGCCGAGGGTTTTCTCCACGAAGGGGTCCGCAGCGAAGGCCTTCACCGCCTCGTCGAGGGTGCGGGGGAGTTCCCCGATACCCCGCGCCTGAAGCTCCGCGGGGGAGAGTTCGTAGAGGTTCTCCTCCTGTGCGGGACCCGGATCGAGATTCTCCCGGATTCCCTCGAGGCCGGCCGCCAGCACCAGCGCCGCCGCCAGATAGGGATTGCAGGAGGCATCGGCATTGCGGGATTCGCAGCGACCTCCGCTCATGGGGACGCGCACGGAGTTGGTGCGGTTGTTCCTCCCGTAGGAGTTGAAGACGGGGGCCCATGAGTAGTAGGCCATGAGGCCGCGGCGCACGAGGCGCTTGTAGCTGTTCACCGTCGGCGCGAACGCGGCACAGAGAGCCGGCCCGTGCTTCAGGATGCCGGCGATGAACTGGTAACAGAGTGGGGTAATGCCGAGGCCACGAGGATCGTCCGCGTGATCACAGGCAAAGAGATTTGCCCCGGTGGCGGCATCGCTCAGGGACATGTTGAAGTGCGCACCGGTCCCGGTCTTGTCAGCGAAGGGTTTCGGCATGAAGGTCGCAAGCAGTCCTTCCTCTGCGGCATAGTGCTTCGCCATCATCCGGAAAAAGACAAAGCGATCGCACATCGTGAGGGCGTCGCTGTGCCGGAAGTCGAACTCAAACTGCGAGTTACCATCCTCATGGTCGAGCGAGTACAGGTCCCAGCCGAGTCCGTTGATCGCCGTGCTCATCCTGTCGATCCACTGATACCGGTCGAGGAAGCGCTTCACGTCATAGCAGGACTTGATCAGGTCATCGTCGGGATTGGGAACCTCAAGCCCGCCGCGCTCGTTGAGCCGCACCACGTAGACCTCGCACTCGATCCCGAGGTTGAACCCGAAGCCCATGGACCGGGCCGCCTCAAGCTGCTTCTTGAGCGCCACGCGGGTGCTGATCTCGTACGGCGCCCCGTGGAAGGCGTTGTCCGCCGGGAACCAGGCGACCTCGGGATTCCACGGCAACTGGAATCCTCTTTCCAGATCGGGAACGGAGGAAATCTCGTCGTCGTTGGGACTCTGTCCCAGACCATCCAGCGCATATCCGGTGTAGAGTTCCGAACCCGCGGCAAAATGCTCGAAGTGCGAGATCGGCACGACCTTCCCCTTGGGGACCCCATGGATGTCGGGGTAGGCCCCGATGCAGTACTTGGCCCCTTTTGCGGCCAGGGCTTTGCCGAGTTCGCTGACGGTGGTGTCCGGTGTTTTCATAAAGGTTTCAGGAGTAGAAGTTGTCGGGAACCCCGCACCACTCCTCCGGAGGGAGCGGGGGTTCCTCGGCGATCGCGCGGAGAAGCAGGCCGCTGAGTTCGACCACCATCGCTTCAAAAAGCCTCGCCCCTTCGCCGGCATCTCCCAGTGACGGGCGGCCCGTGGTTCCGTTGAGGCTGGTCTGGGAGACCGGGTAGCAGAAGACCTTGCCGGCCGTGCGGTCGGGATCATCGGCTTGGGGAAAGACGCCGCAATCCACGGCATCGGGCATCAGGTGGAGGAGGAGGTCGCATTCCGCCTGATTGGCATGCAGATCCGCGGCATCGCGCGTGAAGAGAGCTGTGATCTCCGGCGACATGGTGAACGTATCGACGGATCCGACTTGCACCTTTCCCAGCAACTCAAGACGGATCTGGTCAACCGCCACACGCAGGGGGGCGGCGTTACCCGCATGGGCGTTCACAAAGAGGATCTTCTTCCATCCTGTGGACACGGCCCACCTCGACCACTGCACGAGAATGTCGATGAAGGTCTTCGGGGTGACCGAGAAGCTTCCCGGCCACTTGACGGTGTGGCCTCCCGAGGAGGTGTAGGCAAGGGGCGGAGCCCAGGGGACCCCTGCCCGGCGACAGGCTTCACGGCAGAGGGCCTCGGCGATGATGGTGTCGGTACCGATCGGAAGGGCAGGTCCGTGCTGTTCGGTTGCACCCAGTGGCAGTACAAGAAGGGGGCACTTTTCCTGCATGGCCCTGATCTGGGGCCAGGTCATTTGGCTGAGGGCGCTCATGAACGGACCTCCGCCGTCAGGGGGATCAGATCCAGATCGGTTTCACGTCGTGCCTGCGGATTGTTTTCAAACCACTCGGCGACCTCTGAAGCACGAGCGAACCAGACATCCCCATTGTTCTGCATGGCCCTCACGATTCGTTCGATCAACCGCACCCGGGAGGGCCGGCCTGAGAGCCATGGATGAAGGGTCAGCACGAAGCAGCAACCAAAGGCATGCATGGCCTCGAATTCCTCCCACCAGAGATCGAAGACCTTGCCGCAGTTCTCTGGAGGCGCACCCCATGCTGGATCGGCATTGAAGGCGAACTGCTCCCAGTCCTCGAGCATCCACTGACCGGGAATCTCGATCAGGCCGCAATCATGGCGGTACGGGACGTCGTCCCCCATCGCGCTCGCGCAATAGAGGAGACCGTGATCCTGAAGCAGACGCGGGGTCCAGGGGTTGAGTTCGAACCACGGCGCCCTGTAACCGACAGGACGGCTTCCGGAAAGACGGGTAAGGATCTCGAGGCTCTTGAGCAGGATGTCCTCTTCCTGCCGTTGATCGAGATACGCCAGCTTCTCGTGCAGGTATCCGTGAAGTCCGATCTCATGTCCTCGTGTCGCCACGGTCCCAGTCATCCGCGGATGGTTCTCGGCAATGTAGCCGGGAATGAAAAAGGTGGCGGGCACGCCGAGATGATCGAGTAATTCCAGAATCCTGGGGACCCCCACCGTGGGACCGTAGGCGCACTGGGACCAGGTGGTGAGTCTGTTGCGAAGGGCCGCATCATGCTCCAATGCCGTGGTTTCCCCATCGACGTCGAAGCAGAGGACGACCGCACATTTGGCCCCCCCGGGCCACAGAAATCTGGGCGTCGGCGAGAAAAGGTCCCCCTTCATGGCTCGTCCCTCCATTCTCCCGCGATCACGTTGCCGGGAGGAACGAGATCGTAGCGCTCCCATCCCGCCGTGATTCCGCCGTCGACGGGAAGGATTGCTCCGGTGATGTAGGCGGCCTCCTCCGAAGCGAGAAAATGAAAGGCGGCGGCAACCTCTTCAGGTTCTCCCAACCGCCTCAGAGGCGTGCGTTTTTCGACAAAGGGGATTTCAGGATTGTTTGCGATCCCGAGAACCGCGGGGGTTCGGATGGTGCCTGGACAGACGCAGTTCACAGTGATGCCCCTCGGGGCAAGTTCCACAGCGGCGCTCCGTGTCAGATGGATGACCGCCGCCTTGGAAGCCGCATAGATGGATCCGCCCGGAGTGCCGAGCAGTCCGACAAACGAACCGGTATTGAGGATGCGGCCTCCCCGCTTGAGATGCCTGGTAGCATGGGCGTGACCCAGCGCCACCGCCGCGACATTGATCTCCAGGGTGCGACGGATCAGTGCGGGAGTCAGATCCTCAAACGGGACGCCGAGAGGTTGGATCCCGGCGTTGTTGATGACGATCTGAAGACCCCCGCCCATCCGGGAGATCTCGTCGAAGGCATCCCCGAGCGCCGTGTCGTCAGCCACATCGACCTTAAGGACCGCAAAGCCCTCGCTTCCCGTGGGATGATGATCCACCCCGAAGACAAGGGCACCGGCTTCCTGAAAGCGTTTTGCGGTGGCCAGTCCGATTCCCGAGGAGGCCCCGGTGATGAGCGCTATCTTCCCGGCAAGTGAAAACATGGCATTCATGACGGGAGGTTCATTCTTGTCTGTCTGCTATTCCACATCATCCCCCGCATCGGTCATCTTGATCATCGGGATATGGTCGTGGTTTCCTGCTGAGGAAGGATGAATATGCTCCTCCAAGCGTTTTTTTAGCGCGAGGAACTCGGGGGAGAGGAACTGATCGTCATGCCGGGGGCGGGGTACGGGGTTCTCGATGAACTCCATGACTCGACCGGGATTGGCACCCATGACCAGAATCCGGTCGGCCAGAAACGCTGCCTCCTCGAGGTCGTGGGTTATGAAGAGAACCGTGACATCCACCTTTCTCCAGATTTGAAGTAGGTAGTTCTGCATCTGTCCCCTTGTCTGGGCATCCAAGGCGGCAAAGGGTTCATCCATCAGAAGAATCCGTGGTTTGTTGGCAAGCGCCCGGGCGATTGCAACACGCTGTTTCATGCCCCCCGAGAGTTCGTGGGGATAGGAGTCTTCGAACTTTGATAGGCCGACCATGTCGAGCCATTGACGAGCCTCCGCCTCAGCAATGCTGTCCGACTGGCCTCCCATTTTGAGGCCGAACATGACGTTCCGCTTCACTGTGAGCCACGGGAAGAGTGTGTATCCCTGAAACACCATTCCTCGATCAGGCCCCGGACCAGTCACCGGTGTTCCGTCGAGAAGGACCTCTCCGCCGGTTGACTCATCAAGTCCCGCGACGATCCTGGCGAGAGTCGATTTTCCACAACCGGACGATCCCACTACACAAATGAATTCCCGGCGATGAATACTGAGGGAAACATTGTCGAAAACGGTATGGTTGATCCCGTTGGCCTCGTACGATTTCCTGAGGTTCCTGACATCAAGAATGACGGGGCGAGCCTCGATTCGGCGGAAGCGGTCCGCCACGGCGGGGGATTGTTCTCGGTAGTCCGGAAGGTGGAGTTCGGAGGAATGCATGGGCTACTCAGTTGCCTGGTGTTGTTCCTGATTGGAGGCCTCCGCTAAGACGCTTCCGAGGTCCCTGATTGAAAAGCGAAAGTTTTTTAACGGATGAGCGGGTATTTCTTTTCCAAGGGAAAAGATTCCCACCGAGCCAAGAGAGGAACATATCGGTGCTGACCCCGATGATTCCGATCATGGCGATCGCTGCATAAACATTGTCAAAGTTGCGGTAACGAGCCTGCTGGTTGATGAAGAGGGTGATGCCCGACATGGTTCCGATCACTTCGGCGACGATAAGGTAGGTCCAGGCCCATCCGAGCAGGATGCGCATATCGGTGTAGATGTCGGTGATGGAGGCCGGAATGATCACCCGACTCACTAGCTTCCATCGTGATGCCCCTAGGGTCTGAGCCGCCTCAATCAATGCGGGATCGGTCTTCCGGACACTATTTGCGATGATGAGCACCTGCTGGAAAAACGTGCCGATGACAATGATGGCTACCTTAGGTGCGTCCTCGATCCCTAGTACGGCTACGCAGAGAGCACCGAAGGCAGGTGCGGGGAGGTAGCGGAAAAACTCGATGAATGGTTCCTGAAGCCGTGCAAAAAAACGATAGGTGCCGCAGAGAATTCCCAAAGGGACTCCGATTAGTGAAGAAATCAGGAATCCGAGGACAATTGTTCGGATGCTGTGACCAAGACTTTCGTGGAGCCATGGTTCATTCGGCAAGCGCGGTGGAGTCTTGAAGGCAGTATAGAAAGCGGCGGCGACTTTATGAGGGGCAGGAAGATAGACTGGATTGACGGCATAACCTTCAGGAAGTTGCTGCCCAGCAGCCTTGGCCTTGCCGAGTTCCTTTGTGAAATCCGCCTTAGGGATGTCGAGTCCCTCGCTGAAATAATCAACCTCACCTGGGTTGGTGATATGGATTAGCGGATGCCAGATCCAGGGCACATAGCTCACCACGCTCCAGATCGCGATGGGGATCACAAACGAGAGAACGGTTAGAAGGAGCCGCCGCCGGGGCGGCAGCTCTTTCTTTAAACCCAGCCAATCGTGGTGGGCCATGACCCTTAAATCCTTTGAAGTGTTGTAGCCTCTGTTACTTGAGTCCCTCGATGATCGAAGGTGCGACGTAGCCGGTTGCTTTCTGAGACTCTTTGTAAACGCTGTTATCAAGGTTGAACTTGTCCGCGGCGCTCAGTGATCCGTAGATGGAATCAAGGCCGGGGCCTTTCTTGAGAGCACTCTTTGCCTCGGCAAGGGTCAGGAAGTGTGTGCCAGGGATATTCTTTGCATAGGCTGCTGGATCCGTGCCGACTTTGGCGGCCATGATCTTGATGGCGTCATCGCGTGTTGCTGGATCCTTGAGATAATCGACGCACTTGTAGTAGATGGCCGTGATCTTTGCCCAATCCTCCTTGTGGGCGGCATAGCTGGTGGGATTCACCGCCAGAACATCATAGATCAGTCCGGGAGCCTGGGCGCTCGTAAAGAGTTTCTTTGCTCCGGCCACCTGATCCAAGGCTTGGCCGGAGATCGGGTACCAAGCTCCGACCGCGGAGACCTGTCCCGAGGCCAGGGCCTGCGGAGTTTTATCTGTAGCCGTTCCGACGAGAATGACGTCCTTTTGAGTCATTCCATTCTGCTTGAGGGCCTCAAGGAGGAGCAGGTGCTCCACCAGATTCAGTTCCACGCCGACCTTCTTACCCTTGAGATCCTTAATTGACTCAACGCCGGGAGCCCCGACGATCATGTCACTCCCCTCGCTGAAATCGAGCAGGGTCACGATCTTCGTCTTGGCGCCGGTGGCT
>CAIKYN010000138.1 GCA_903831635.1 uncultured Spartobacteria bacterium | reverse complement strand
GCGAGAGCACTGGCTGATGCCGCATCCTTCACGTAGGCATGGGCATTCTTTCCGAAGATATCACCCACTGTATCGACATCCCCTACCACAGCACCCTGAAATCCCCATTGGTCGCGCAGAACATCGGTCAGCAGGTAGCGATTAGCAGGCGCAGGAATGCCATCGACTGCATTGTACGCGCTCATGATTGACATTGCCTTTCCCTCCGTGATGCCTGCCTCAAAAGCGGGCAAGTAGGTCTCATGGAGATCCCTGGCTGAGACCACAGCATCGAACTTGTGACGGAGTTCCTCCGGTCCACTGTGCACGGCGTAATGCTTCAGTGTGCCAATGGTTTTGAGGTAGTTAGGGTTGGTACCTTGAAGCCCCTTCACAAAGGCTACCCCCATGCGACCGGTCAAAAAGGGATCCTCCCCATAAGTCTCCTGTCCGCGCCCCCAACGCGGATCGCGGAAGATATTGATATTCGGAGACCAAATGGTGAGCCCCTCATAGATTTTGGTATCACCACCGCTCTTGCGGATCGCCTCGTTGTTCTTGGCTCGAGCTTCTGTCGAAATGGCATCGGCAACCTGACCGTGAAGTTCGGGATTCCAAGTCGCCGCCATCGCGATCGCCTGCGGAAAAACAGTGGCTATGCCGTTTCGGGCGACCCCGTGGAGGGCCTCGTTCCACCAGTGATAAGCTGGGATCCCCAGACGCGGTATTGCCGGACTTGCCATCATTAACTGGGAAATCTTCTCCTCGGTCGTAAGTTGGCCGACCAACGCATCCACCCGCTTTTCAAGTGGTAAGCTAGTGTCGCGAAAATCGTTTGTACCAGCAACGGCGTGAAGATCGGTAAGTAAACGCAGAGCAATTAAAGTTAAAAGCCTGTAAATCATAGTGCTTGAATAATTCAAACGATACCGTGGGATTGATGGATCAGAGTCCGCACTAATCCCCATTCCCGAGGAGATTTCAAAATTCCTTGGAAGGGGAACAGGACATCATCAGCCCGATTGAAACTCGGATACTTTTTCATATTCTGGGGAAATTCATGATCCCAGAAACCATTACCTTGGCAAGATCCTTCAATAATATTCAAAATATTATGAAGATGCTTGAATCGTACATTTCTTTGAGCGCCATAACACATGAAAGATGTCACCCGTGAGATGAGTTATTCAATGACCATCAAGGAAATGTAAAGGGAACTCGAGGACTGGGATCATCGAGAAATTCGGATAGCAGTTTTACTCTCCAGGGGGGAGACAAAGGAGGCTTTACCCTAAGAAGATTCTGGCGGTCACCAGATAGCAGGTCACGGTAAAGAGATCCGCTGCAGCGAGAGTGATCGGACCTGCCGCAATCTTCGGATCCCATTGAACGATTCGGAGCAGCACAGGAACGAGTACCCCGAGCAAACCCGATACAAGAATGGAAAGCACGACGCTTCCTCCAATCGATAGAGCTGCCAAGACATCGTGCCAGCAGCCCCCGACCATCAGCGCAACTGCAATACCAGCAAGGAGCCCGAGCATGACAGCCGTGACTCCCTCGCGATGGAGTTTAGCCCGAAGCCATTTCCATCGAATCCGGGAATGAGGGAGTGATTGGACTGTCAGAGCCAGTGACTGAGCTGCTACCGCCTCGCCAAGGCCCAAGACCAGAGCCATGAAGACAGCCAGAACCACCCGTTGCTGTAGAGTCGACGCAAAAGCGCCGGCCAGAAATGCACAGAGCACTCCGCCTGATACAGTGGCTGCCAACCAAGGAAAACGAATCCTGAAGGCCTTCCACGGGGAGGCATGGAGCACTTCCTGCACATGGATACCGATCGACTGAAAGAGCTGGTCGTTATTGGTTCCCGTACTGAGCTCCATCACCTCATCGGTAAAGAGCCCAACATCAATGATACCGCGAAGTCTTTTGTTCCCATCCACGACAGGGATCGCCAGAAACTTATGGAGGATGAAGCACTCACAAGCCTGCATCAGGGGAGCCTGCTCCGGGAGCGAGAGAACCCTCTTCATCATCACCTCGGAAATCAGGCTTCCAAGTGGCTCCGTCAGAAGTTTTCTGGCGGGGACCACCCCGGAGAGACGTCCCTCGGCATCGACGACATAGAAGTAAAAAATCCGCTCCGCCAAGCCCGTTACCCGGATCGCATCCAGGGCCTCACCAACAGTCTGATCGACTCTGAGCGGAGGCGGCCCCGGAGTGATGAACTCGGAAAGAGGACGACTCAGATGTTCGGCCGGGGCTTTTCCGACAGACGATAAGGGGGAGGGCATCGCCCTGAAATTAACGGATGGCTAAAGGAAGCGATCTTATCCCTTGGCTTTACGGGTCTTAGCCGGGGCAGGAGGCGGACTGCCAGCCGGACCTGAGACCTTAAAGGCAAGCTTATCCCCATCACGAGTAACCTCGACCTGATCACCAGCCTTGAAAGAGCCGCGAAGGATCTCCTCGGCCATCGGATCCTCGAGATAGCGCTCCACAGCGCGGCGCATCGGGCGAGCTCCATAGGTGGGATCGTATCCCTTCTCAATCAGGAACTCATGCGATGCTGCATCGAGAGTCAGGATGATTTCCTTGTCCTTGATGCGGGCGGCCACCTTGGCCACTTCGAGATCGACGATGCGAGTCAGCATCTCCTTGGAGAGAGTGTGGAAGACGATGATGTCATCGAGACGATTGAGGAACTCCGGTTTGAAGACCTTCTTGGTCTCCTCCAAAATCTTACCCTGCATCGTATCGTAGCCTTCGTCGTGCTTCGGAGCACCGAAGCCGAGCGTTGTTTGCTTCTTAATCAACTCAGCACCCACATTCGAGGTCAGGATGATAATGGTGTTCCGGAAGTCAATCTTGCGACCGAGGCTGTCGGTGACCGTTCCCTCCTCCAGAATCTGAAGCAGAAGATGCATCACATCAGGATGGGCCTTCTCGACCTCATCAAAAAGGACAACAGAATAGGGACGGCGGCGTACTGCCTCAGAAAGTTGCCCACCCTCCTCGTGGCCGACATACCCGGGAGGAGATCCGATGAGACGCGATGAGGTGAACTTCTCCATGTACTCGGACATGTCGATCTGGATCAGCGCATCGGGATCACCAAACATGAATTCCGCAAGCGAGCGGGCCAGGAAGGTCTTCCCGACTCCCGTGGGACCGAGGAAGATGAAGGAACCGATCGGGCGACGGGGATCCTTGAGATCGGCACGGGAACGGCGGAGAGCTTTGCTGATTGCGGTAACTGCCTCGTCCTGACCAATGACACGCTTCTTGAGGTCATCCTCCATGGCAAGGAGCTTTGCGGTCTCCTTTTGCTCCATACGGTTGAGCGGAACACCTGTCCACTTGGAGAGGACGTGCATGATTTCCTCCTCACCGACGACGACCTCGCGTTCATCACGCTCCTTGCGCCAGGTGGCCAGGGCGGTCTCCAGATCCTCTTTTGCTTTCTTCTCGGTATCGCGGAGGGAGGCGGCTTTTTCGAAGTCCTGAGCCTTGATGGCAGCTTCTTTTTCGCCACGGATACGATCGATGTCGGCCTCGAGATCCTTGGTGGAGGGAGGGCGAGTCATTGCACCGATTCTGGCACGCGATCCAGCCTCATCCATGAGATCGATCGCCTTGTCCGGCAGGAAGCGTCCGGTCAAGTAGCGATCGGAAAGTTTTGCAGCTGCCTCAAGAGCGGCATCGGTGATGACTGCCTTGTGGTGAGCCTCGTACTTGGGACGGAGTCCCTTGAGGATAAGTACTGTATCCTCCACGGAGGGAGCCTCGACTTTGACAGACTGGAAGCGTCGCTCGAGAGCGGAGTCCTTCTCAATGTACTTACGGTATTCGTTGAGCGTGGTCGCTCCGATGCACTGAAGTTCGCCACGACTGAGTGCGGGTTTAATGATGTTGGAGGCATCCATGGCACCCTCGGCGGAGCCCGCCCCGACGATCGTGTGCATCTCGTCGATGAAGAGGATGATGTTCTTGTTCTTGCGAATCTCGTCCATCACCGCCTTGATGCGTTCCTCAAACTGACCGCGGTATTTCGTACCGGCCACCATGAGGGCGAGATCGAGTGTAATGACGCGCTTGCCGGAGAGAAGTTCCGGCACATTGCCCGCAACGATCTCTTGGGCGAGGCCCTCGGCTATGGCGGTCTTGCCGACACCAGCCTCACCGATCAGGACGGGGTTATTTTTGCTCCGGCGGCAGAGAATCTGGATGACGCGCTCGATCTCCTCGGCGCGGCCGATCACAGGGTCTAGCTCTCCCTTGGCAGCGATTTCAGTCAGGTCGCGCCCAAAGGCTTTCAAGGCAGGGGTCTTGCCTTCCTTGCGGCCGGAGCCGCCACCTGCAGTGGCTTCCTCACCCTCGTGTCCTTCGGGAATCTCTCCACCCTCCTCGTCGGCAGGGTTGAAATTCGGATCAAGTTCCTTGAGCACCTCATTGCGTGTGCGATCGAGATCGACTTCCAGATTTTTAAGGACCTGGGCAGCAACTCCTTCTCCTTCACGGAGCAGACCAAGGAGGATATGCTCGGTGCCGACATAGGAGTGCTGAAGCGCTTTTGCCTCCTTGCCGGCCAAGGCCAGTACCTTCTTCACGCGCGGCGTGTAGGGAATATTGCCGGCCATTTTGTTCTCCTGACCCGAGCCAACCTGCTTCTCGACTTCCTGTCGAACGGTCTCGAGATCGAGACCCATCTTCTGGAGCACATTCACGGCCACTCCTTGACCGAGCTTGATGAGGCCGAGCAGCAGATGCTCGGTCCCGACATAATTGTGATTGAAGCGGTCGGCCTCCTTGCGTGAAAGGGCCAAGACCTGCTGGGCTCGCGGCGTGAAATTGTTCATCATGATTCCTCGCTGGTTTCGGAAGTGCTGCTCGTGCTTGTGGTGGGGGAACCATTTGTCGGGATTTTCCCGATCTCCGGTTCCGGCATCTGTTTTAACTTCGTACGAATCAGGGCCGCGCGCAAGGAATCGCGTTCTTCAGCCCCGAGTTTTGCCACTTGCAGCCCTTTTTGAAGATGGGCCGGCTGGGTCTCGATAAAAAGTTCGTCCACATGGAGTCGGTTATTGGAGGGGAAGAGTCCAAGATCGACACCCATCTTGATGAAGGAGAGGAGATTCAAAGCCTCCTTTGAGGTGATCGAATGGGCATGGCAGAGAATGCCGTAGGCCCTGCCGATCTGGTCGAGCAGGGTCTCGGCGCGCTGCTGGAGGAGAATCTGGCGGGCATTCTGCTCATGTTCCAGGATCTGGAAAATGACCTTGTTCAGACGCCCAATGATCTCCTCCTCGGTCTCTCCGAGGGTCGTCTGGTTGGAAACCTGAAAGAGGTTTCCCATCGCCTCGGTCCCCTCCCCATGCAACCCGCGCACAGCAAGGCCGATCTTATTGACTGAATTGATGATCTTGTTGACCTGCTCCGACATGACGAGACCAGGGAGATGCATCATCGCGCTCGCCCTCATCCCTGTACCGACATTCGTCGGGCAGGCGGTCAAATAACCAAGGTCATTGTGGAAGGCAAAGTCAAGGGCATCCTCCAACTCTGAGTCCGTCTGGTTAATCATCGCATAGACCTCATCAAGCTGGAGACCGGCGCGGATCGCCTGCATCCGGAGATGGTCCTCCTCATTGATCATGAAGCTTAGTGTCTGGGAGGTGTTCATGACGACGGCGCTTCCTGCACCCTTGGCAGCATGCTCGCGACTAATGAGATGACGCTCCACCAGAACTTGCTTCTCGAGCGCTGAGAGATCCTCCAACTTCTCGGAAAAGGATTCCTCCATCTCGGGAAGCTGCTCCACTGCTGCGCGAACCTCCTCGAGCACGGCGACACGCTCTACTTTCTTAGCCCACCCCGGGAAAGGTTTGCCCTTCAGATTGCGGGCGAGTCGAACTCTGCTACTCACCACGATCTGATCGTGAGGGCCTGCCCCGCTGAGCCACTCTCCGGTATTAGCAATGATCCTGGAAAGCTTCACGGCTGCTTGCGGGGTTTCGGAACTGAAAGATCCTGGGATGCTTCAGAGGCCACGGGCGCGGCAATGCGATTCACTTCGGAGGTGCGTTCCTTTATTGCAATGAGCTCGGCCTCCTCGGCTCGCACCTCTTCCTCCAACGTACGGATTTTGTCCCGGATGGAGGCCGCTTCTTCAAAGTGCTCTTCCTCCACGGCTTTTTGCAGACTCGCCTGTAACTCGACCAACTCTTTACTGCGGAGACGTCCGGCACGGAGCTTGGCAGGAACTTTTCCAGTATGGACGCTGCCCCGGTGCATATTCTTGAGCATTCCCGAGAGCCCCTCGGCAAAGGCATCGTAGCACGCGCTGCATCCGAGGCGGCCCGTCTTTTTGAAATCAGCTTGTGAAAATCCGCAAACGGGACAGCGATTGCCCGCCGGGTTCTTATCGATTTCCTGAGCGGCACCCAATCCTAGCAAGAGATCGGCCAAGGCAAATCCCGTAGGGTCATTGACCCCCTTTTCCTTCGAGCAGGATTCGCAGAGATTCACCTTCTGCATCTTCCCATCGACGATCTGAGTCAGGAAGACCGTGGCCTCCTTGGATTTACAGACGTCACAGAACATGGATTGGGCCGGATGGATTCCTTAATAGATCGGCGTGCCTTCGGTCTGTGTCAACTCGTGGAATCGAGCAATCAACCGACGCGTCACAGGACCAGGCTTGCCGTCCCCAATCGGACGCTTGTCGAGCTCCACAGCCGGAATGATCTCCGCTGCGGTTCCGGTCAGGAAGCACTCGTCAGCCGTGTAGATATCGTAGCGGGTCATCTGCGGCTCCGAGACCTCGAGACCTAACTCCTCAGCGATCTGAATTGCGACGGCACGGGTGACACCCGCAAGCGCTCCCGAAGAGATAGGAGGCGTGGTGATCAATCCATCCGAAACAATGAAGATATTGTCCCCAGTGCATTCAGCCACGAGACCCTGCTCATTGAGCATCAATCCCTCACCGGCTCCGGCATGGGTCGCCTCGATCTTGGCCATGATATTGTTCAGATAGTTGAGAGACTTCACCATCGGGCTGAGTGCCCCGTGAGCAATGCGGCGCGTGGAACAGGTCACGACCTTGAGTCCCTTCTCGTAGCTCTCCGCAGGATAGAGCGTAATCTTTGCGGCAATGATGATGACCGTTGGCTTCGGGCAATGCTCCGGACTCAGGCCTAGATTCCCCTTTCCGCGAGTCACCACGAGGCGGATGTAACCATCCTTGAGCTCATTGCGGCGGATCGTCTCGAGCAAAGCCTCGGTCATGGCTGCTCGGTCAAGAGGAATCACCATGAGGATCGCAGCGGCCGATTTATAGAGACGGTCGATGTGCTCCTCCAGACGGAAGACTTTGCCATTGTAGAAACGGATACCCTCAAAGACACCATCCCCATAAAGAAGTCCGTGATCAAAAACCGAGACCTTAGCCTCGGACTCAGGATAAAAAGCGCCGTCGATATAGATCTGCATGACTT
>CAIKYN010000137.1 GCA_903831635.1 uncultured Spartobacteria bacterium | reverse complement strand
TTGAAGGATCTGGCCGAGTCCGCCTATCAGGACCTGGTATCCCAGATGACTGATCTCGATGAGGAAGTCGGCACGCTTTTCCTTGAGGAGAAGCCCGTCACCCGCGAAATTCTCAAGCAGGCTATCCGACGCCAGACGATCGCCAACAAATTTGTCCCCGTGGCCGGTGGATCGGCTTTCAAGAATAAGGGTGTCCAGTACCTTCTTGATGCCGTTGTCGATTACCTTCCAAGCCCCGTTGATATTGCTCCAGCCAAGGGTCTCAACCCTGACAATGGTGCTGATAAGTTTGCTGTCACCGACGATAACGCCCCATTCTGCTCACTTGCTTTCAAGCTCTGGAGTGATCCTTTTGTAGGAAAGCTTGTCTTCTTCCGTGTCTACTCAGGTAAGCTGAGTAAGGGAGACACTGTTCTCAATCCTCGTACCGGCAAGCGTGAACGCATCAGCCGACTGATCCAGATCCAAGCTGACAAGCGCGAGGATATTGACACCTGCTATTCGGGTGACATCGCCGCAATTGTCGGAATCAAGAACATCACCACTGGTGACACTCTTTGCACCGAGGATGATCCGATTGCTCTCGAGCCTCCTTCCTTCCCCGATCCCGTTATCTCGATGTCCATCGAGCCTAAGACCAAGGCCGACCAAGAGAAGATGGGCAATGCTCTCCAGCGTCTCTCCGAAGAAGATCCGACCTTCCGCGTCTTCACCGATGAGGAGACCGGACAGACCATCATTGCCGGGATGGGTGAACTCCACCTGGAGATTATCCGCGATCGTATGCTTCGTGAGTTCAAGGTCGAGGCCAACTCAGGCAAACCTCAGATCGCTTACAAGGAGACGATTCTTAACTCAGCAGACGGCGAGGGTAAGCTAGTCAAACAGTCCGGTGGCCGCGGTCAGTACGGTCACGTCGTCATCAAGATTGCTCCAAACGAAAAGGGTAAGGGCGTCACGATCGAGAACAAGACGGTTGGCGGTTCCATTCCTAAGGATTTCATCCCAGCGGTCATCAAGGGTCTCAATGAAGCTGCACTCAACGGCGTCGTTGGCGGCTACCCAGTGATCGATGTACATATCGATATTGTCGACGGTTCCTACCATGATGTGGACTCCAATGAAATGGCATTCAAGATGGCGGCTATCTTCGCCCTCAAGGATGGGCTGAAGAACGCCAAGCCGATTCTGCTTGAGCCAATCATGAAGGTTGAGGCTGTTACTCCCGAGGAGTATCAGGGCGACATCATGGGTGATCTCAATCGTCGCCGTGGAAAGATCATGTCAATCGAGACCAAGGCGATCGTCACTAGCGTGAATGCCGAGGTCCCGCTCTCCGAAATGTTCGGATACGCAACTTCCATCCGTTCACTCTCCAAGGGTCGCGCTTCCTACTCCATGGAGCCATCTCACTTCGAACAGGTCCCGGCCCAGGTATTGGCCGCGGTTCTCGACCAGAAAAACTAACCAACTACGACTATGGCCGCAGGACAACGCATCCGAATCAGACTTAAAGGCTTCGATTTCCGCCTACTTGATATCTCGGCACTCGAGATTGTTGAGACAGCCAAGCGCACGGGATCGAAGGTCACGGGTCCAATCCCTCTTCCAACTCGCATCGAGAAGTTCACAGTGAATCGCTCTCCGCACGTCGATAAAAAGTCGATGGATCAGTTCGAGATCCGCACTCACAAGCGTCTCCTCGACATCCTTGAGCCGACAGCCAAAACAGTCGATGAGCTTCGCAAGCTTAATCTCCCTGCCGGCGTCGATATCACCATTAAGATCTGACCTCCTTTCAAACTTTACCAATCCGCACAATGAGCATCGGCGTTCTCGGCAAAAAAATCGGCATGACCCGTGTCTATGACACGAAGGGTCGTATTCGCCCCGTCACGGTCATCGAGGCCGGTGGCAACCGTATCCTCCAAGTCAAGAGCAAGGAGAAAGATGGTTATTCTTCTGTTCAGGTCGGATTTGGCGATCAAAAGGAACAACGCGTTCCAAAGGCTCAGAAGGGACATTTCGCAAAGACGGCTTCAACCCCCAAGCGCTTTATTCGCGAGTTCCGACTTAAGGATGGCGAGTCTGCTCCCGAGGCAGTTGACCTCCCCGTCACGACCTTCCAGGACGGACAGTTTGTCGATGTCATTAGTACCTCCAAGGGCAAGGGCTTCCAGGGTGTCGTCAAGCGCTTCAGATTCGCTGGTCAGCCTGAGACCCACGGCTCCATGATGCACCGCCGTAATGGTGCTATCGGTAACCGTTTGACCCCTGGACGTGTCTGGAAGAACATGGGAATGCCTGGTCACATGGGTGACGAGCGCGTCACCATGCAGAATCTTGAGATCGTTCAGGTGCGTGAAGCCGATGGTGTTATCCTCATCAGTGGATGCATCCCAGGCGCCAAGGGAACCTACGTTGTGGTTCGCCCTTCCAAGAAGAAGAAATCCTCAAAAGTAGCAGAGTAATTCATGAGCGCCACTATCCTCACAGCCGACGCGGCCAAACAGGCCAAAATCGAGATCATTACTGACGGCAAGGGAACCCAGGCCGTCCACGATGTGGTCGTCGCCATGCGCGCTAATCGCCGTAGCGGTACCGCATCCGTCAAGACCAAGGCCACCGTGAATCTTTCTGGCAAAAAGCCCTGGAAGCAGAAGGGCACCGGACGCGCCCGTGCCGGTTACGCGAGTTCACCGGTTTGGTCCGGCGGTGGTGTTGTCCATGGACCAGAGCCAGTCTTTGTCAAAGGCGTCTTTGTCAACCGCTACGCAAAGAAGACCCCAAAGTCGGTCAAGAAGCTTGCCTTCCGCAAGGCCCTCAGTGCTCGTATTCTTTCCGGTGATGTTCTTGTGGTGGAGTCCTTTGATGTGACGGAAGCCAAGACCAAGTCATTTGTCACCCTTATTAAGGGACTCGCCGGTGATGTCCGCAGGACACTTGTCATCGCAGTTTCCTTCAATGACAAGACTTTCCTGGCTGGTCGTAACGTCGCCAAAGACCTTCTCATGACGGCCGCTGAGGTCAATACGGAGAATCTCCTCGCATTTGACAAGATCATCATCACCAAGGATGCCCTCGAGGCCCTTGGCAACCGCCTCCAAGGCTAACCGCTGCACGGTAATGAAAGAAGCACACGACATCATCAAGAGCGTTCTTGTGACGGAGAAGGCCAGCCTTCTTTCCGAGAAGCTGAACAAGTACGTCTTCCGCGTCGCACCTGCCGCGAACAAGATCGAGATCAAGCACGCGATTGAGACTCTCTTTAAGAAGAAGGTTTCCGCAGTCAACACGGCTCAGGTGGAAGGCAAAAAGAAGCGCGAGCGACGTGCTGATTTCGGCCGCCGCGCCCACTGGAAAAAGGCTGTTGTCACCCTTGCTGCAGGCGAGAAGATCGACATTGCGTAAACCGCTAGCCGTAGACCTCATCACCCGATACGACCATGGCATTAAAAACTTTCCGCCCTCTCACACCATCGCAGCGCTTCAAGGCATTGCCTTCGTTTGAGGAGATTACCAAGAGCAAGCCCGAGAAATCACTTACTGAGAGCAAGAAGCGCACTGGTGGCCGTAATAATATGGGCCGCAAGACTTCCCGCCATCGTGGTGGTGGTCACAAGCGCAGACTCCGTATCATCGATTTCAAGCGTAGCCGTCGCGACGCCATCGCTGAGGTTGTGGCAGTGGAATACGATCCGAATCGTACCGCCCGTCTTGCATTGATTCAGTATGCCGACGGGGAGAAGGCTTATATCCTTCATCCCGCAGGTCTCGTCGTGGGCGCCAAGGTTTCCGCAGGTATCACTGCCGAACCCAATGTCGGCAATGCTCTTCCCCTCAAGGCCATTCCACTTGGACTTGCTCTGCATAATGTGGAGCTGACTCCAGGCAAGGGTGGGCAGATCGTTCGCAGCGCCGGGTCCCAGGCCATTCTGAGCAACCGCGAAGGCGGATATGCTCTCCTCAAGATGGCCTCCGGAGAACTTCGCCGCGTCAATGAAGAGTGCTACGCCACTATCGGACAAGTTGGCAATATCGAGCACATGAATGTTTCCAGTGGTAAGGCTGGACGCTCACGTTGGCTTGGTATTCGACCACAAACCCGCGGTATGGCCATGAACCCAGTCGATCACCCGATGGGTGGTGGTCAGGGTAAGAGCAAGGGCGGTGGCGGACGCCACCATCCAATGAGTCCATGGGGACAACTCTCCAAGGGATTCAAGACCCGCCGCAAACACAAGCAGAGCGATACCTTCATCGTTCAGCGCCGCAAAAAGAAATAATCTCCCATGTCACGCTCACTCAAAAAAGGCCCGTTCGTGGAGTGGAAACTCCTCGAGAAGATCGACAAGCTCAACGAAGGCAACGTCAAGAAGCCGATCAAGACCTGGTCGCGCCGTTCCACCGTCACCCCCGATTTCGTGGGACATACTTTCAACGTGCACAATGGCCGTTCCTTCATTCCTGTGTTCGTTACCGAGAATATGGTCGGACACAAGCTTGGCGAGTTCGCACCAACTCGTATTTTCAAGAAACACGGTTCACACACCGCCAAGGTCACCAAGTAACAGCTCTCCAACAGCCCGACATGCTTTCAAACCGTTCACGCCAACTCTCCGCAGCAACTGCGGCCGCCCTACTCGGGCTGCCCGTTGCTGTAGTTGTGGCCCAGCAGAACGGCGATTCGGGTGCCACGCTACGCGAAAAACTCATTCTTTCCGAGGCTTCAATCAAGGGCCTCACGGAGAGCCTCGCAGTTGCCAATGGGGAGTCCGAACTCTTCAAGAGGAAGTCTGACGAACTCAATGAGCGCATTGAGGCTCTCGGGATTGCCCCAGCTGACAAAGCGACGGAGAATCTTCGTGCCCGTCTACTGGCAGCTGTTCGTGATCTACGTATTTTGCAGAAACAAAACGATACTTCGCGTGAATATTTGACTGCACTGACCGAGTCGGTCATGGATTTGCTCAAGAAGTCTGAGGGGATTGACCCCAAGGCACGACTTAAGGTCGAGGAGGAACTTCGTTCCTGCTCTGCATACATGAATCAGGAGAAGATTCTCACTCCATCATCGCAGGCGGATCTGACGACGGGGACCATCGTCGATGTGAAGCCTGATCTCTCACTTGTCGTCGCAAATCTAGGTTCCCGTCAGGGAGTCAAGACCGGCATGCCCTTCCAGGTATGGCGTGGCGATCGTCAAGTTGCTTCAGTTCGTGTTGTGGATGTCCGTGATTCGATCAGCGGTGCCATCGTCCAAAACACTATCACTCCCGCCGAGTCCGTGAGGTCAGGCGACACACTCCGCATCGACACCACCCGCTAATTTTTTACCCATGCAAGTCATCGCCACCCACCGCTACGCGAAAATATCAGCCTTCAAGGCACGTGAGGTTACTCGTGAGATTCAGGGCCTTCCAGCCGTTGATGCGCTCCAGCAACTCGCCTTCATTCCCAAGAAAGCAGCTCCCCTGATTGCCAAGACTCTTAAGAGTGCAATCGCCAATGCAGAGCATAACAACAATATTCGCCCGGAACTTCTGGTGATCAAGGAGGCCGTCATCGGCGAGGCTCCGACTATCAAGCGTGTTCGTCCCAAGGCTCGTGGCAGCGCAGGTCCTGTACGTAAGCGCAACAGCCATATTCGTATCGTTCTCACGGACGAGGTTGCCATCGTCCGCCGCTCGGACAAGCCCAAATCCAAATCTTCTGCCAAGCCCAAGGCCAGAGCCACTAAAGAAGTGGCCGCTTCACCTGCTCCCGCAGTCGATGTGGTCACCGAGACATCCGTCGCAACCAACGACTAAGAAGAGAAGCCAATCACCTTATAACGAACACCTACTATGGGACAAAAAGTCAACCCCATCGGCTTCCGCCTTCCGATCACCCGAGACTGGACCTCGCGTTGGTACGCGACGGAAAAAGAATTCGCCGATTTTCTCTACGCCGACCAGCAGATTCGCAATTGGCTCAAGAAGAAGCTTAAGACCGCTGCTGTTTCTCGCATCGTTATTGAGCGCGCCTGGAACAGTGTTCGTGTCACCATCTTCACTGCCCGTCCCGGTATCGTGATCGGTCGCAAGGGATCTGAGATCGAGACAATGACCAAGAAGGTTTCCGATCTTGCAGGTGGAAAGCAGGCAAAGATCGACATCATTGAGATCAAGCAGCCCGAGATCGATGCACAGCTTGTCGCTGAAAGCGTCGCCGGGCAACTCGAGCGTCGTATCGGATTCCGCCGTGCGATGAAGAAGTCGATGCAGATTGCCATGGACATGGGTGCTGATGGTATCAAGATCCGCGCCAGTGGACGTCTTGGTGGTGCTGAAATTGCCCGTACTGAAGTTGTTCGCGCAGGAACCATCCCTCTTCATACCCTCCGTACCACGATCGACTACGGCTTTGCCGAGGCCGATACCGTTGCTGGAAAAATCGGAGTGAAGTGCTGGATCTGCAAAAAGCCCGAGAAACTCGGCGAGCCCCGAAGTGCTTCACCAACCCCGGCACCCGCACCCGCTGCGGTGGAGGCGGTAGCATAACCACATTTCCAATCAAATTTTTTTAAAGGAGAGAAGCCATGCCCTTACTGCCAAAAAGAGTCAAGTATCGCAAGACCCAGCGCGGAAGCCGCACCGGAATTGCCTCACGCAATATCAATATCGATTTCGGTGAATTCGGACTCCAGACCTTGGAGCGCGCCTGGATCACCAATACTCAGATCGAGGCTGCTCGTGTTGCATTAACACGTAACATGAAGCGTAAGGGCAAGCTTTGGATCCGTATTTTCCCTGACAAATCGGTTACCGCTCGCCCACCCGAGACCCGAATGGGTAAGGGAAAAGGTCAGCCCGAATATTGGGTTGCCACGGTTCGTCCAGGTAATATCTTGTTCGAGCTTGACGGTGTTTCTGAGACCGTGGCCCGTGAATCCCTGCGTCTTGCAGCCAACAAGCTGCCGATCCGCACCAAGTTTATCACTCGTCACCACGCCTCCTAATTTTCAGGCATACGACAACCGTAACAGAATATGACTCTTGACGAAATCCGCGAATTAACGCCTACTGAGCTTGCTTCCCGTAAGAAGGAACTGCGACAGGAGATCTTCCACCTGCGCCTTCAGCAGCAGGCCGGACAGCTTGAAAAGCCCCATCTCCTGACAATGATGCGCCGCGAGATCGCACGCCTTGAAACCGTGCTCACTGCCAAAACCAAGGCATCCAAGGCGCTCTAAGCATAACAGGCCACCGCACCGATGAACGATACAGCTACCACCACTACTTCCACTCCCTCCTCAGACGAGTCCCGATCCCTACGTAAGACCCGAGTTGGCGAGGTGATCTCCGACAAGATGGATAAGACCATCGTTGTAAAGACAGTTACCCGTGTTCCACACCCTCTTTTTGGAAAGATCATCAAACAGGTGAAGAAGTTTCACGTCCATGACGAAAAGAACGAAGCCAAGATTGGTGATCGTGTCT
The DNA here is from genome assembly GCA_903831635.1 of uncultured Spartobacteria bacterium. Classification (GTDB taxonomy): domain Bacteria; phylum Verrucomicrobiota; class Verrucomicrobiia; order Chthoniobacterales; family UBA6821; genus UBA6821. The sequence goes on along the minus strand of CAIKYN010000137.1, from coordinate 11,359 downwards.
CCATCATGGAGACTCGTCCCCTCAGCCGCCTCAAACGCTGGCGCTTGGTCGAGGTGATCCGCCACTAAGTCGTCAACTAGAACCCAACACTTCTAGAAACAAACCCTTTTAGGAACCAGTACCATGATCCAGATTCGCTCCCGTCTCGATGTCGCTGACAACACAGGTGCCCGCATGGCCACCATGATTGGTGTCATCGGAAAGCGCACGCTTTCAGCTCGCATCGGTGATGTCATTACCGCAAACGTCAAAGAGGCCTCCACAGGTGGCGCCGTTAAGAAGGGCGATGTTGTTCGTGCCGTTGTCGTTCGTACCCGCCAGCCTGTCCGCCGTGAAGATGGCTCCTACCTTCGCTTTGACAGCAACGCAATCGTTATCATCGACAAGGATCAGAATCCTCGAGGAACCCGTATTTTCGGACCCGTCGCCCGCGAACTCCGTGAAAAGAATTTCATGAAGATCGTCTCACTTGCCCCTGAGGTTCTCTAAATTACAAGATAATGCCAGCACTACAGCTCAACAAAACCCATGTCCATGCCGGTGATCTCGTGAAGGTCATCTCGGGTAATCATCGTGGCTCCGAGGGCAAGATTCTCCAAGTCAACCGCGCCAAGCATCAGGTTGTGATCGAAGGCGTCCGTATGATCAAGAAGCATGTGAAGCGCTCCCAAGAGCAGCCAAACGGCGCGATTATCGAACGCGAGGGACCAATTCATATCTCTAACGTCAAGCTCCTCGAGAAAGTTGCGCGTGAAGGTACTTCCAAGTCGAAGAACGAGAAGAGCGAGAAGGCTCCCAAAGCTAAGAAAGCCCCCAAGGCCAAGGCTCCAAAGGCTGAATAACTGAACGAGGCCAAATAAAAAAAGGATACAGAGACATGTCACTGCCCATCGCCGAACTTCAGAACGAGTACACCACACGCGTCATCCCCGCCCTCAAGGAGAAGCGCGGATACAAGAATGTGCATCAGGTCCCCCGCCTCACCAAGGTGGTTATCAATACTTCCATCGCTTCGGCACCCGACGTGAAGGCAGCGCTTGAGATCGCCAAGGACGAACTTGAACTCATCACAGGGCAGAAGCCTGTTGAGACCATTTCCAAGAAGGCCATTTCCAATTTCAAACTTCGTGCTGGCCAGGCAATCGGTGCCAAGGTCACGCTCCGTGGCCGTATTATGTACGAGTTCCTCGAGCGCCTTATCAAGACGGCCCTGCCCCGTATCCGTGACTTTCGTGGTGTCTCTACCCGTGCCTTCGACGGAAACGGCAACTACACCCTCGGTGTGACTGATCAGTCCATCTTCCCGGAGGTTGAGCTCGACAAGATCAAGCGCAACATCGGCTTCGATATCACCATCGTCACATCCGCGACGAGCAATGACGAGGCGCGTGCCCTCCTCACCGAGCTCGGAATGCCTTTTGCCGGCCGTAATGCCAAAAAGGTCGAAAAAGCCGAGACTGCATCCGCAGAGCAGGCACCTGAATCCGCTTCCGCTTAATTATCAATGAGTGCACTGACCGATCCCATCGCCGATCTGCTCACCCGAGTCCGCAACGCTGTTAGCGTGCAGAAGGATGAGTTCTTCGTTCCCTATTCCAAGATCAAGAGCGACATCGTCGCTATCCTCAAGAGTGAGGGTTATATCGAGGAGTACGAGCTTGATAACAAGGAAGCCCACCCTCGCATCAAGATCCGTCCCCGCTATGTGGGCAAGACTCCAGCAATTGCAGGCCTTCGTCGCATCAGCCGTCCTGGACTCCGTCGCTATGTCGGAAGTGAGGAGATTCCTCGCGTCCTCGGTGGTCTCGGCATCTCCATCATCTCCACATCACGTGGTGTCCTCTCGGGTCATGAGGCCCGCAAGCAGAAAGTCGGCGGAGAACTTCTCGCCTACATCTGGTAACCCGGTAAACTATTTTTCCTGCCATGTCCCGTATCGGTAAAACACCAATCACTCTCCCTGACAAAGTCAAGGTCTCCGTTGCAGACGGAAATCATGTCACTGTCGAGGGTCCCAAAGGCAAGCTCACTTGGGAGCTCCCCAAAGGTATCACCCTCTCCACAGAAGGTGCAGTCCTTACTGTTGCCCGTGCCAATGAGCAACGCGAAGTCCGTGCTCTTCATGGACTTTCCCGCGCTCTCATCAACAACATGGTGAATGGAGTCAGCAATGGCTTCCGCCGCGATCTCGAGATCCAGGGCGTCGGTTTCCGTGCCGCAGTCAAGGGAGACAAACTTGACCTCTCGATCGGCTACTCCCACCCTGTCCTCTTCCCAATTCCTCCAGAGATCAAGATCGCTGTCACAGACAATACCAAGATCTCCATCGAGGGAATCGACAAGCATCTCGTCGGTCAGGTGGCCGCCGATATCCGTGCGTATTACCCACCAGAGCCTTACAAGGGCAAGGGTATCCGCTACTCCGACGAGGTTGTCCGCCGCAAAGAAGGCAAGACTGTCCAGTAATCCAAGGATCATCATCCCATGTCCGCAACTAATTCCCGCAAACTGCGTCACGTACGCCTCCGCAAGAAAGTCTCCGGCACTGCCGAGAGGCCCCGTCTTGCGGTCCACTTCTCCGGTCAGCATATCACTGCCCAGGTCATCGACGACCTTGCCGGCAATACCTTGGCCAGCGTCAACACCACGGAGGAATCCTTCACGAAGGACCCAACATCCCGCGCCAATGTGGCTACCGCCATCAAGGTTGGAAAACTCATCGCCGAGCGTGGTCTCGCAAAGAAGATCGACAAGGTTGTCTTCGATCGCGGCGGATTCATGTATCATGGCAAGGTGAAAGCCCTCGCCGAGGCAGCCCGTGAGGGAGGACTTCAGTTCTAATATTTCTATGGATGACAAACGCCCCAAACGCGGACCACGCCGTGATAAGCCCGTCGACGACACACCCAAGGACACGATCGAGAAGGTTGTCTTCATCAATCGTTGCGCCAAGGTAGTCAAAGGTGGTCGCCGCTTCAGTTTCAGCGCCCTCATCGTCACCGGTGACATGAAGGGACGTGTCGGTATCGGATTTGGCAAGGCCAACGAGGTCAGCGAAGCTATCCGCAAAGGATCCGATGCAGCCCGCAAGGCCATGGTTCCCGTCGCGATTGCGGGAATGACGATTCCTCATGAGACCTTTGGTGAGTTCGGTGGTGGACGCGTCCTCCTTCGTCCCGCATCCCCGGGTACTGGTGTCATCGCTGGTGGTGGAGTCCGTGCTGTCCTTGAGGCGGTCGGTGTCCGTGATGTTCTCGCGAAGTCGCTTGGATCCAGTAACCACTCCAATGTGGTCAAGGCAACCCTTGCAGCACTTACCAGCCTTCGTCCCCGCAATGAAATCATGAAACTGCGTGGCAAGAAGATCCGCACTCAGGAACCCGAAGCCGCAGCTGTAGCCGCAGCCTAAGAAATTAAACGATAACCAGTATGACAACCATGCGACTTCATAATCTCGTTCCCCGTCCAGGTGCCAAGCATCGCAAGAAGCGTCTTGGTATCGGAGAAAGCAGCGGCCACGGTAAGACTTCGGGCCGAGGCCACAAGGGTCAGAAAGCACGTTCCGGCGGCAGCGTCCGTCTTGGATTCGAGGGCGGTCAGATGCCCCTCATCCGTCGCCTTCCCAAGCGCGGATTCAATAACTTTGATTTCAAGCCCGTTTACGCCGTAGTGAACCTCGATACCCTTGAGGAGCGCTTTGAGTCCGGTGCCAAGATCGATGAGGCAGCTCTTCGTTCCCTACGACTTGTTCATGGTCGTAATGATGGAATCAAGCTTCTTGCTCGCGGCACCATCACGAAGAAGTTCACCGTCGAGGTGGATAAGTCGAGTGCCGCTGCCAAGGAAAAGCTTGAAGCCGCCGGTGGATCCCTTGTTCTGCGTGAGCGTCAGACGAAGATTGCCTCCAGGGCGACTCTTAAAGCTGCTCCGAGAAAAGCGGTCAAGGCTTCCTGATTAAAAATCTCTAAATCCATAGAGCGCACCCGCGTTACATTGGAGTAACAAGGGTCATTAACAATCGAGTGCTATCATGATCTCCGCCTTCGCCAATATCTTCAAGATTCCCGAGCTGAGGCAACGTGTCCTCTTCACTCTTGGCATGATCGTGATCATGCGCATCGGCGCAGCAATCACAACTCCTGGAGTGAATGCCCAGGTGTTGCGCGAGTGGTTTCAGAATGTTGCTGATCACAGTGCAGGTGGTGGGGCTGCCGCTCTTTTCAACCTCTTCTCTGGAGGAGCTCTTGGAAATTGTGCAATCTTCTCGCTCGGTATCATGCCCTACATCAGTGCATCGATCATGCTACAACTTCTTGGGGCTGTGATTCCGAAGTTGGGTCGTCTTGCGCGTGAGGATGGTGGGCGTCAAAAAATCGCCCAGTACACGCGATACACGACCATAGCGCTTTGCGTATTCCAAGGATACTTGCTTGCTCTCTCCTTTGAGAGTCCTCAGTCGAATCCATTCCTTCCGGGGATTACTGAGACCATTGCACGTCTGGGTATTCCTCTTGTCTCGGACCCCGGCATTCCGTTCCGTCTTTTGACAGTTCTGATCATGACCGCTGGAACTCTATTCCTCATGTGGATCGGTGATCAAATCACCGAGCGCGGCATTGGCAACGGCATCTCTGTCATCATTACCATCGGTATTCTCGCTCAGTTGCCAGCCGGTCTGGTTCAGGCTTGGAGGACTTTTGTTCCTAGCGGTGGTGAGGCAACTCAAGTAAGTCCCGTAGTTCTGGTCATCCTCTGTGCATTCCTCTTTTTAGTGATTGCCTCTGTTATTGCCATCACCCAAGCAACACGACGCATTAGCGTCCAGTACGCCAAGCGTGTCGTGGGTAGGAAGGTCTATGGAGGACAGACCCAGTATATGCCGCTGAAGGTCAACTATGCCGGCGTGATGCCGATTATCTTTGCTCAGGCAATTTTGATGTTCCCTTCGACAATCATGAACATGGCCTTCGGCAACAGGCCTTGGGCCGTCGAGATTGCCAATCTACTCACCAACGGGTGGCTCCACTATGTTCTCTATGCGATACTGATCTTCAGTTTCAGCTATTTCTGGGTTGCGACTCAGTTCCAGCCTGCTCAAATCGCTGATGACTTGAAAAAGTACGGTGGCTTCATTCCCGGAGTGCGTCCAGGCAAGCCAACCGCCGACTTCCTCGACTACACCATGGGCCGCCTTACCTTTGCAGGTGCTCTCTTCCTGGTGGTAATCGCCATTCTACCTCAACTCCTGAGCCGCGCCCTCAACGTCCCTTACATGGCCGCCCAATTCTTCGGTGGTACGGGACTTCTGATTATCGTCGGTGTCACTCTTGATACGATGCGTCAGGTTGAGACATTCCTACTTCAGCGTCATTATGACGGATTCCTCCGCAAGGGTAAAATTCGCGGACGTAGCGCTGCTCGTCCCTCGGTCGGTGGATCAACTGTCAGCGACTCCACTGTGGTTAAGATCGTTGCTGGCATCGGATTGTTTGTCATTGCCGGTTTGGCTGCCTACCTCAGCACGCACCGCTGACCCATTTCGGTGAATCCGGTGAACCAGCGGATCGTTCTTCTCGGTCCGCCGGCATCAGGGAAGGGGACCCAGGCCGATAGGCTCTCGGACACGTTTGGTATTCCCCATGTTTCTACCGGTGCCCTTCTGCGTTCCGAGTGTGTGCGAGGCACGGCCTTGGGCCGTGAAGCCGACGCTGCAACCAGCAAGGGGTTGCTGGTATCTGATGAACTCGCAGTGCGCATTGTCGCCAACTGGATGCAGGAGCATGGACCACGATTTCTTTTCGACGGATTTCCCAGAACGGTCGGACAGGCAACGCATCTGGATGTTGCGCTGACTTCTCTCAAGGCTCCCTTGGATCTGGTGATTTTGCTCGAACTTTCCGACGAGGCCATCCGTCGCCGCATCCTCGAACGGATCTCATGCCTGAAATGCGGATCGACCTACAGCACTTCCCTTCATGCGCATTCCGAAGGTGATCCATGTCCTCGCTGTGGCGCTGTGCTGGTACGGCGCAATGACGATACCGCAGAGGCGTTGGAGCAGCGGTTGACAGTTTATCGCGAACTCACGCTGCCTGTGGTCGGGTATTACGAGGGAACCGCGCCCAGAATCATGCATCGCATCGACGCCGGCGAGGGGAGTGACGATATTTTCGTGAAATTGTCGGCCTTGGTTGCAGGCGAAAATTATGAAGGTTGAAGTATGAGGTATGAAAAAATCAATGTGGAGGGGATGAGGATCACCAATCGGTGGTCATTATTCTTCTAGGCTTTCATCCTTCATCGTTCTTAATTCACTATTTTTTACCCATGGCTATTCCCATCAAGACACCTGCTGAGATTGACAAGATGCGCGCAGCTGGTCGTGCTGCTGCTACCGTGCTGGATCGCTTGGCGAAACTCGTCGTGCCAGGCGTGACTACCGGAGAGATTGACCGCAAGGCGGGCGAATTCATGGCCGAACTCGGCTGTCGCAGCGCGTTTCTTGGCTATCGGAAATTTCCCGGACAGACCTGCATCTCAATCAACGAGGAGGTGGTACACGGCATTGGGGGCGAACGCAGGTTGGCTTATGGTGACATCGTCAAGATCGATACGGGAGTCATTCTTGATGGATGGATTGGCGATACCGCGACGACTGTTCCGTGTGGTGCGGTCGATCCAGAAACCGAGAGACTCTGTAGTGCAACAAAGCGCATTCTTGAGGGCGCGATTCCTTTCGCGGTTGCTGGGCGTAGGCTGGGAGATCTTTCGAACTACATCGAGACAGAGGCCCTCAGGCAGGGATTCGGCGTTGTCAGGGAATTTGTCGGACATGGAGTCGGTCGCAAATTGCACGAGGAACCACAGATCCCGAATTACGGAAGGAAGGGTTCCGGTCCGAAACTCAAGGCCGGCATGACGCTTGCAATCGAGCCCATGATCAATCTCGGGGTGGAGGGCGTACGGATTCTGGATGACGGTTGGACGGTCGTGACTTCGGATGGCAAACCTTCCTCTCATTTCGAGCACACGATTTTAGTGACAGAAAATGAACCAGAAGTGTTGACATGCCTACCTCTGATAGCTTAAAACACCAGGCCCTAGTCGTAGAAAGACTGTCCATGGCCCGCTTCCGAGTGGAGTTGGCCGGAGGCAGGAGAATGTTGGCTACGGTATCCGGTCGCTTGCGTCTGAAGTTCACGCGCATTGCTCCTGGGCACCATGTAGTGATCAGCGTTTCGCCCTACGATCTCAACCAGGGAACAATCATCCAGCGACTCCCGCAGTCATCACCCAGCCCTAGCCACTAACCCGACACAACCGACGCCACCCGCGCCGCTGTTTTCTACGCATGAAAGTCCGAGCTTCCGTCAAACGTCTTTGCGAAACCTGCAAGATCGTCCGCCGCAATAACGTGGTGCGCGTTGTCTGCAAGAACCCCCGTCACAAGCAGCGTCAGGGCTGACACTAGACGTCGAGCAATAAAACACTCCCTGCACCCACCTCAATAGACCAACACCATGCCACGACTACTCGGCGTAGAAATCCCAGGCGACAAGCGCATCGAAGCCTCGCTCGTTTACATTTACGGTATCGGCCCAAAGACCTCTAAGCGCGTTCTCGAGCAGGCCAATATCAACCCCGACACGCGCGCTAAGGAGCTTTCTCCCGAGCAGATTGGTTCGATCATTTCGGCAATTTCAGCCCAAAAGGTCGTTATCGAGGGTGATCTTCGTCGTGAACTTCAGGGCAACCTCAAGCGTCTCCAGGCAATCAATTGCTACCGTGGCCTTCGCCACCGCCGTGGACTCCCCGTCCGTGGCCAGCGCACCCAAACCAATGCTCGCACCCGCAAGGGGCCTCGCAAGACCGTCGGCGTCGTCCGCGCAAAGGATTAATCAGTCCCAGCTCCTAGCAACGAATAGCACGTACCAAGTTCATGTCCGAAGAAACGCCCGCAACACCTGAAATCCCGGCAGCAGCCGAGGTTCCTGCAGAAGTTCCCGCCACTCCAGTAGCCTCCACGGAGGCAGCTGCTCCTGCCAAGGCTGAGAAGCCCAAGGCCAAGAAGAGCAAGGAGAAGAAAGTTGAGGAGGCCGCTCCCGCTGCGCCGATCAGCTTCAATCTTGATGATCCGATTGAGCCACCCAAGATCGTCAAGGCCAAGGGTAGCAAGAACATCACCCACGGCATTGCCCACGTTCAGGCTACCTTTAATAACACCATCGTTAGCGTCACCGATATGCGCGGTGCCGTTCTTGGTTGGTCCAGCGCCGGCAAGATGGGTTTCAAGGGTTCCCGTAAGAGCACTGCCTATGCCGCTCAGATGGTGGCCCAGGATGCCTGCCGTCAGGCCATGGGGCATGGACTTAAGGAAGTCGAGGTTCGCGTCAAGGGTCCTGGATCGGGTCGTGAATCCGCTGTCCGTGCTATGCAGGCCATCGGTCTTGAGATCTCCATCATTCAGGACGTCACGCCCGTTCCTCATAACGGATGCCGTCCTCCGAAACAGCGCCGCGTCTGATCAGGAACCTTAACTCTCTACTTTAACTTTTTTATATCATGGCCCGTTACACAGGACCCAAAACAAAAGTCAGCCGCCGTTATGGCGTTCTTCTCGCAGGATCTGCACGTGCTTTCGAGCACAAGCCTTATCCTCCCGGCATGCACGGCCCGAAGGGCTCACGCCGCAAGGTCTCCGAGTATGGCACCGCGCTTGCTGAGAAGCAGAAGCTTCGCTTCCAGTATGGTGTTCTTGAGCGCCAGTTCCGCCGTTACTTCGAGACCGCTCTGAAGACCCGTGGAGTCACCGGTCTCATCCTTCTCCAACTTCTTGAGAGGCGTCTCGACAACGTCGTTTACCGTATGGGCTTCGCAAAGACCCGCTCAGCTGCCCGCCAGATGGTTTCGCACGGCCATGTTGCTGTGAACGGCCGCAAGTGTGATGTCTCCTCCGCGACTCTTAAGGTCGGCGATGTTATTGCTGTCCGTGAAAAAGATGGCTCCAAGCGCCTCGCCCAGCGTGGTCTGGATCAGACTCAGATCGTTGATGCTCCGGATTGGCTTCTTGTTGATAAAGAAGCTCTTAGTGGCAAGGTTGTGCGCATTCCTACCCGCGAGGAAATCAACCCTGTGGTGAACGAGCAGCTCGTCGTTGAGCTCTACTCGCGCTAAGCACAACATTAGTAATTTCAAAAAAAGCCGCCCGGAGCGATCCGAGCGGCTTTTTTGTTGTAGCGATACACGAAACCAGATGGAGCACAGAGGGGTAACTTGCTCTCTCAACCTGATGAGGATAGTGTCGACCGAATGATGCAGATCAAGCGATGGATGAGCCTCTTGAGGCCGGGAGCTATGTTCCTCTTGATGATGAAGGCGTCCCTGATTGTCGCGCAGGAGCAAGGCAATATCCAAAGCAAGGAGCAGAGCATGCTCGACCGCATCATGCACCCAGACCGGAGCAGGCAGAGCGCCTATCAGGGAAAGGAGTTCAACTCCAAGGGGAGCCCCTACGACAAGGACTTCTCAATCAAGGATTACGCCGGTGCCCGTGAGTACAGTTCCCACTCTTATGAGACCAAGGGCTTCGCCTCCGGGGTGAAAGGGTGGCTGGGCGATCATCTCTTCCGCAAAAAGAAACTCTCGGGCAAACTCGAGAAGGCAAATCCCGATGGCGAAAAGAAATTCGACGCCAAGGATTTCAAAACCAAGAACTTTTCGGACCTAGATAAAGCCAGTCCGTACTCAACTCAGGGGGACTATCCGACAAGAAGCATCTCCCTCAAGGGTAAGACGCAGGGAGCCATCGATAATAATCCTCAGCTCGAGGATGCCATTCGTAAGGGGCTCTCCATCGACGACGTCAGGAAACTTCTCAACAAGGGGCCGTGATTCTGTTTTGCTTTCATTTTTATTCCATGAAGCAGTACCAGCAGCCCCACAATGAGTCCTAGCCGCCCCCACAGCCGTTTCTCCGATCAACTCCCCGCCTTGACCGCAGGGTGTGCCCAAGTTCTCAGTGAGAAAGAACTGGCCACCAAGCTGGCGCTTGGGCGTCCTCTGAAGGTGAAGCTCGGTGTCGACCCTACCTCGCCCGATATTCATCTAGGGCATACCGTTGGTCTCTCCAAGCTCCGCCAGTTCCAGGAGCTCGGACATGAGGCAATCCTGATCATCGGAGACTTCACCGCCATGATCGGTGACCCGAGCGGTCGCTCGGCAACCCGCCCCCATCTCTCGCATGATCAGGTCATGGAGCATGCCAAGACCTATCAGGATCAGGCTTTCAAGATTCTAGATCCCGAAAAAACCTCCGTCCGGTTCAATGGTGAGTGGTTCGGCAAGATGACCTTCCAGGATGTGATGAGGCTTAATAGCCGCGTCACCCTGCAGCAGATGCTTCAGCGCGAGGATTTCCGTGAGCGAATCGACAAGGGACTCCCCGTCCGCGCCCACGAGATCCAGTATCCGATCATGCAGGGCTGGGATTCCGTCGTGATTCAAGCCGATGTGGAACTCGGAGGCACCGATCAACTCTTCAATATCCTTGTCGGCCGTGATCTCCAGCATGAGGAGGCACAACACCAGCAGGTCGCCATGATGCTCCCGATCCTGACTGGCCTCGACGGCATCCAGAAGATGAGCAAGAGCTTGGGGAATGCCGTAGGCGTGACCGAGGTGCCCGGTGAAATGTTCGGCAAGCTCATGAGTATCTCCGACGAACAGATGGGTGAATACTACCGTCTCCTGCTCCACGAGGAGCTTTCTGCCGAAACTCATCCCATGGAGGCCAAGAAGTCTCTGGCCGAGCGCCTCACCGCCCGTTTCCATTCTGCGGCCGAGGCCAAGCATGCACGCGACGAGTTCGAACTTCGTTTCTCGAAGAAGGATCTGGAGGCCGCTGATCTGCCTTCTTATACGCCAGCAGCCGACATCCCTCTCGACATCATCTCGATCGGTGTGGATGCCTTTGATCGGGTTTTTGCCATTAAGAAATCCCGCGGTGACATCCGACGCCTCGTCGAGGGGGGAAGTGTTTCCTGGAGGGGGGAGAAAGTCACCGATCCCAAAGCCGTTCTCACCTTGGATGGCTCTGGTGTCCTAAAGCTGGATCGCAAGAGCGCCGTCAGGGTTGGGTAGGTAGTAGGAAATTGGAATCGGGTCCGGGTAATAAGTAATGGGAAAATAGGGAAGGGGATCGGGTTTGGGAGTATTTCTGACGATTTCCGAGAGCCTGTACCTCGAATCCGATTGTTTCTTCTGTGACAATTTCTTCATCTAAGGAGATGGGGCTTGCCCGTGCCTAGTTACGGGTGACAAAGATGTCACCCTGCCAAAACCGTCATGACAAAAAATCTTT
>CAIKYN010000136.1 GCA_903831635.1 uncultured Spartobacteria bacterium | reverse complement strand
TTCGATGGAGATCTCTCCCTCCTCGGGGACAAGCTCGGTGAGGCGGGGACCGGCATGCTTGTCACGGATCGCCTTGAGCTCGGTCTTGATGATCGTGAAGACACGCTCCTCACGGGCCAGGATGTCGACGAGGTCGGCGATGGTTTTGAGTAGCTCCTGGTACTCGTTGTTGAGCTTATCCCGCTCGAGGCCGGTGAGCTGGTAGAGGCGCAGCTCGAGGATTGCGTCGGCCTGCGGCTCACTGAAGCAGTACTGACCCTTCTCATTGAGACGGGACTCGTGGCGGAGCAGGATGCCAAATTTTGCGATCTCGGCCTTGCTGAAGCTCAGCGCAAGAAGGCGGGTTCGGGCCTCGTCGCGATTCTGGGAATCGCGGATGATCTTGATGAAATTATCGAGGTTCGCGAGGGCGATGAGGTAACCCTCGAGCTTCTCGGCACGGGTCTCGGCCTCACGGAGGAGGAAACGGGTGCGACGCAGGATGACCTCGCGGCGGTGCTCGATGAAGCAGGCGATGGCTTCTTTCAGCGAAAGGAGCTTCGGACGGCCACGGTCGATCGCGAGCATCGAGATCGAGAAGGAGGACTCGAGTGCAGTGTGCTTGTAGAGGTTGTTGATGACGACCTTCGGAATGGCGTCACGCTTGAGCTCGATCACCACGCGGGTGTTCTCATCGGACTCGTCGCGGATAGCACTGATGTCGGTGATGATCTTCTCATTCACGAGACCGGCGATGCGCTCGACGAGGGTAGCGCGGTTGACGTTATACGGGATCTCGGTAATGACGATCTGCTCGCGACCACCCTTGATCTCCTCGACTCCGGCACGTCCACGGACCTTCACGGAACCGCGTCCCGTCTCGAAGTACTGCTTGATTCCACCGACACCGCAGAGCTGGCAACCCGTGGGGAAGTCAGGACCCTTGATGTACTTCATCAGCTGGTCGAGCGTGATGTCGGGATTGTCGATCTGGGCGCAGACGGCGTCGATAGTCTCGCCGAGATTGTGCGGAGGGATATTAGTCGCCATACCGACGGCGATGCCGGTGCCGCCATTCACAAGGAGATTCGGGATCGAGGCGGGGAACACGGTCGGCTCCTCGCGGGTGTCGTCGTAGTTCGGAACGAAATCGACGGTGTCGTGATCCATGTCCTCCATGAGGACGGCGCCGAGGGGGCGCAGACGGGCCTCGGTGTAACGCATGGAGGCTGGAGGATCACCTTCGACGGAACCGAAGTTTCCCTGCCCCTCGATAAGGGTCTCGCGCATCGCCCAGGTCTGGGCCATGTGAACGAGGGTCGGATAGATCGCCTGGTCACCATGGGGATGGTAGTTACCCATGGTCTCACCGACGATCTTGGCGCACTTGAGATGCTTGCGCGTCGGCATGACGCCGAGTTCGCTCATTGCGAAGAGGATGCGACGCTGGGAGGGCTTCAGACCGTCGCGGGCATCGGGAAGAGCTCGGGAAATGATGACCGACATGGAGTAGTCGAGGAAGGAGCGGGAGATCTCTTCGGCGACATCGATCGGTTCGACTTTTTCGTTCTGATTATACAAGGTATTGGGCCTAAGTGGCGGTTTGGGGTTACTTCCCTACAATATAGGGAGGTGACAGGAATCCCTGCAAGGCTGATTGCTGTCAGGAATTGAAGAGGTGTTAAAACGAAAGAACAGATAAAAGGTTAAAATGTGCCCAAGTCGTCTTGGGAGTTCTGCCACCACAAGGTTTTAGGCTTCCTCGCCTTGACCTTTCACTTTTTAACTTTTCACTTTTGTAACCAATCCCTCTCCGCCTATTCCCCACAGAGCTTCCGCTCGAGTTCCTTGACCCGCTCGTACAGCTTGCCTAACTGGGAAATGTAGAAGTTGTTCTGCTTCCATTCCTTCATCGGCTTGGCAGGAGCCCCGATCACCATGCTTTCGGCAGGGACATTCTTGGAGAGTCCCGATTGGGCACCGATAACGGCCTTGTCACCGATCTCAAGATGGCCGGCCAAACCAACCTGTCCGGCCAGAGTGACGTAAGATCCGACGCGGGTGCTTCCCGCGATGCCAACCTGTGAGCAGATGATCGTGTGGGAGCCGGTCTGCACGTTGTGGGCGATCTGGACGAGGTTATCGATCTTGCTTCCCTCGCCGATGACGGTGCGACCGAAGCGGGCGCGATCGATGGTGGTATTGGCCCCAATCTCGACGTCATCACCGATCTCCACAATGCCGGTCTGCGGAATCTTGATATGCCGTCCCTCCTTGAACTCATAACCAAAGCCACAGGAACCGATGACGGCACCCGGCTGAAGGATCACTCGATTTCCAAGGATGCAGCGCTCACGGATGATGGCGCCGGGATGAAGGTGACAACCTTCACCAAGGCGCACTTCGTTGCCGATCAGGCATCCGGCTCCAATCACGGAATCGGCTCCGATCACAGCCCCCTCTCCAATCACGGCCAAGGGACCGACGGAGACACCCTCTCCCAGGGTTGCCGAGGCTGCCACAACCGCCGAGGGATGGACACCAGGTGTGGCCACCACCTCGGGGGGTGCAAAGGCCGCCACGATAGAGGCAAAGGCGGCGGAGGGATTAGCCACCCTAAGAACTACTGGAGCGATCTCCTCCGTGAACTCCATGGGAACAAGAACGGCAGAGGCCTTGCAGGAGCGAAGTTGAGCCAAATAGCGGGGATTCCCGAAAAAAGTGACATCACCCGGACGAGCCTCCTGCAAGGAGGCGACACCGGTGATCTCGAGATCATCCGATCCCTCGGGAAGTTCCAATCCTGCGATGGTCGCCAATTCCAGTAGTCTCATAAATGGAAGCGGCGAAGCAAAGGAGCGTTCTCGAATTACTTGGCCGACTTGGCTGGAGCGGTCTTGTTCAGTGCGGCGATCACATCCTGGCTGAAGTCGAGATCATCACGGGAGTAGAGAACGATGGGAACGGCTCCGGCACTCAGACCCGACTTGTCGAAAACGATATCGTAACCCTTGGACTTCACGAGATCGGTCACTGCCTTCATGATGTCATCAACGATATCCTTGCGCATGCGAAGGAACTGATCCTGCAGGCTCTTCTGCTTGGCACTGCGGTAGTCGGCAATCTCACGGTCCAGTGAACGTGCGGCGGCTACCTTGGTCTGAAGATCCTTCTTCTTGGCATCGACCTCCTCTTTGGGAAGATCAGTCTTCTGGAGGTCGGCATTCAGTTGGCTGATCTCCTTCATGCTGGCCTTCAGGGTATCGACGCGACCGCTCAGATCGTCATTGGCCCCTTTCTCGGCATCAGTGTACTTGGCCTGCGCATCCTTGGTCTTGTAGTACTCGCTGAAGACATTGTTCATGTCGACAGTGCCGAACTTGACTTCTGCCTTGGCGAATCCGGCGCCGCCAAAAAGGAGGATTGCCGCGAGTAATGAGATTCGAGACATCGGTGTCATATGGGTGGGATGGAACTTAATTTGATCGGATAGCCACCCCTAGAAGGTGTAGCCAACATTAAAGTTAAACTGTCCGTTGCTCTTGTTCCAGGAATCGAACATGACTGGATAACCCCAGTCGACACGGATCGGTCCGATCGGCAGGTCGATGCGGGCCCCAATGCCGACATCTCCGTTCAGACCTCCCGAGTTATAACTCAGGTCACCGATAGAAGTAGTCACCTTCGTTGGATTGAAACTAAAGGTG
>CAIKYN010000135.1 GCA_903831635.1 uncultured Spartobacteria bacterium | reverse complement strand
GCTCCTCGTTGAGACAGCGGTCAACTCGTTACACGATTCGTGCAGGTCGGAACTTACCCGACAAGGAATTTCGCTACCTTAGGACCGTTATAGTTACGGCCGACATTCACGGGGACTTGAGCTCGAAGCTTCGCCTTGCGGCTAACATCTTACCGTAATCTTTCCGCATTGGTCACGTGTCACACCCTATACGTCGACTTGCGTCTTAGCAGAGTGCTGTGTTTTTGTTAAACAGTCGGTTGACCCTACTCACTGCGCCCTACATCACTGTAGGGACCCCTTCTTCCGAAGTTACGGGGCTAGATTGCCGAGTTCCTTAACGAGGTTTCACTCACGCGCCTTAGTCTATTCGACTCACCCACCTGTGTCGGTTTACGGTACGGACTGCCATGGGAACACATACAGGCTTTTCTCGATACAGTATTTGAAGAATCCGCTTCGGCCGAAGCCTCCACGTTATCTTGCGAAACCGCCACTTTCAATCGGCGGCCCTTCTCCTACCATATGTCCCCTGTAAACTTAACCATTGCAGGTGCAGGAATATAAACCTGCTATCCATCGACTACGCCTCTCGGCCTCGCCTTAGGTTCCGACTAACCCTGGGAGGACGAACCTTCCCCAGGAAACCTTGGGTTTACGGCGGCCGGGAATTCAACCCGGCTTATCGCTACTCATGTCTGCATCCTCACTTGTTGGCACTCCACCTAGCGTTTCCACATGGCTTCAATGCACCAACAATGCTCTCCTACCACGCACGTCTGGCGAACCAGTCGTGCATCCAGAGCTTCGGTATACCGCTTATCGCCAATCATTTTCGGCGCAAGATCGCTCGATGAGTCAGCTATTACGCACTGTTTAAATGGTGGCTGCCTCTAAGCCAACATCCTCACTGTCTAAGCAATCTCACATCCTTTCCACTGAGCGGTATTTAGGCACCTTAGCTGCTGATCTGGGTTGTTTCCCTCTCGAATACGAAGCTTATCCCTCGCATTCTGCCTCCTGGACTTCACCCTATGGCATTCGGAGTTTGATTGAATTCGGTACCCGGGTATGGGCCCTAGTTCATCCAGTGCTCTACCTCCATAGGTCAGCGTCCAAGGCTCTACCTCAATAGATTTCGGAGAGAACCAGCTATGACGGGGTTTGATTAGTCTTTCGCTCCTACCCACAGTTCATCCGAGAACTTTTCAACGTTCACCGGTTCGGTCCTTCATCCCGTGTTACCGGGACTTCAACCTGACCATGGGTAGATCACCTCCGCTTCGGGTCTAGCACCAGCAGCTGGGCGTCCATTTCGGACTCGCTTTCGCTTCGCCTCCGTCCCAGAAGGACTTAGACTTGCCACTGATGCTAACTCGCAGACTCATTAAGCAAAAGGCACGCCATCACCCTTGCGGGCTCTGACACCTTGTAAGCACATGATTTCAGGTACTATTTCACTCCGCTCGCAGCGGTTCTTTTCACCTTTCCCTCGCGGTACTTGTTCACTATCGGTCGCCTGTTAGTATTTAGCCTTACGGAGTGGTCTCCGTGGATTCATGCCAAGTTTCACGTGGATGGCATTACTCAGGAACTCCCTAGGGGTCATCGGATTTTTGGTTACAGGTCTGTCACCTTCTATGGAGCGCTTTTCCACACGCTTCACCTAATCTTCTGACTCCCACGTTGGGGTCCTACAACCCCGGAGGACAAGTCCTCCGGTTTGGGCTCTTCCGCTTTCGCTCGCCACTACTGACGGAATCGTTTCACTTTCTTTTCCTCTGGTTACTGAGATGTTTCACTTCACCAGGTTTCGCTCCCTCTGTTCTATGTATTAAAACAGCGGTGGCCAGATATGACTCTGACCGGGTTACCCCATTCGGAAATCTCCGGATCGTAGCGTACTTGCCGCTCCCCGAAGCTTATCGCAGCTTATCGCGTCCTTCATCGCCTACAGGCACCAAGGCATTCATCATGTGCTCTTAGTAGCTTTTGATATCGTTCATTCTGAAATTTCGGTGAACACCGGTCGTCTCAAGACGCCGTATGCTCACGGACTCAGCTCTAAAGTTGTAATTTTTTACCCTATCTGCAGATGTCAAAGAACTTCCGACGGGACTATGCCCGCGGGGAGCGCCGGATCCTGGGATCCCACACAGCCAAAAATTGGTTCGGATGGATCGGCTCCCGGAAATAAAGCGGAAGCTATGAAAATTGTTAATGAGAAGTTTAGAACTTAGAGTCTGTAGAAAGTGGTGGGCCTGACTGGATTCGAACCAGTGACCCTGCGCTTATCAAGCGCATGCTCTAACCAGCTGAGCTACAGGCCCTATTAGAGACTAAGACTTATGGTTAAATTGGTGGAGGCATGGGGATTCGAACCCCAGACATTCTGCTTGCAAAGCAGACGCTCTACCAACTGAGCTATACCCCCGCGTTGCGGCGGCAGAGCCGCTAGAAATATTAAAAACTAGTCACGAAACACCTGTAACCTGAGTTACCTGTTTCTCTTACAGCAAAAACTGAATTGTGCGTTCCTCATCGAACCCTCCGACCTTTCGATCTTCGGGATTTCATCGCTTGCAGCATCTCCTAAGAGAGTGTTTAGCGATCGACCTTCCGGAATATTCTAGATTTTCCGGATATCTCCTTAGAAAGGAGGTGATCCAGCCGCAGGTTCCCCTACGGCTACCTTGTTACGACTTCATCCCAGTTACCATCCATACCTTAGGCACCTGCCTCCCTTGCGGGTTGGCGCAGCGACTTCGGGTACAAACGACTTCCATGATGTGACGGGCGGTGTGTACAAGGCCCGGGAACGTATTCACGCCGTCGTAGCTGATACGGCATTACTAGCGATTCCAACTTCATGAAGGCGAGTTGCAGCCTTCAATCCGAACTGGGCCCAGGTTTAATGATTTCCTCCACCTCGCGGTTTCGGTTCTTTCTGTCCTGGGCATTGTAGTACGTGTGCAGCCCTGGCCGTAAGGGCCATACTGACTTGACGTCGTCCCCACCTTCCTCCCCGTTTCACAGGGCAGTCTGATCAGAGTGCTCGGCTTGCGCCGGTGGCAACAGATCACAGGGGTTGCGCTCGTTGCGGGACTTAACCCAACATCTCACGACACGAGCTGACGACAGCCATGCAGCACCTGTGCAAATTGTGTATTGCTACACTCCCCGGCTTTCACCGGTTTAGAGATGCATGTCAAGGCCAGGTAAGGTTCTTCGCGTTGCATCGAATTAAGCCACATACTCCACCGCTTGTGCGGGCCCCCGTCAATTTCTTTGAGTTTTAATCTTGCGACCGTACTTCCCAGGCGGCACGTTTAACGCGTTAGCTCCGGCACGGAAGGGGTCGAATCCTCCCACACCAAACGTGCACCGTTTACTGCCAGGACTACCGGGGTATCTAATCCCGTTTGCTCCCCTGGCCTTCGTGCATGAGCGTCAGGTAATGCCCAGAGATTCGCCTTCGCCACTGGTCTTCCTCACGATATCTACGCATTTCACTGCTACACCGTGAATTCCAATCTCCTCTACATACCTCTAGCGGAGCAGTATCGAATGCAGTTTAGAGGTTGAGCCCCTAAATTTCACATCCGACTTACCCCACAGCCTGCGCACCCTTTACGCCCAATGAATCCGAACAACGCTTGAGACCTCTGTATTACCGCGGCTGCTGGCACAGAGTTAGCCGTCTCTTCCTCTAATGGTACTATCACTTTCTTGTTCCCATTTGACAGGAGTTTACAATCCGAAAACCTTCATCCTCCACGCGGCGTCGCTCCATCAGGGTTTCCCCCATTGTGAAAAATTCTCGACTGCTGCCACCCGTAGGTGTCTGGACCGTGTCTCAGTTCCAGTGTGGCTGGTCGTCCTCTCAGACCAGCTACCCGTCATAGCCTTGGTGAGCCGTTACCTCACCAACTAGCTGATAGGCCGCGAGCTCATCAGGAAGCGTCTTGCGACTTTGGCTTCGGAGGGATGTCCCCCCTGGCCATATGCGGTATTAATTCGCCTTTCGGCGAGTTATCCCCCACTTCCCGGCAGATTGCTCACGTGTTACGCACCCGTTCGCCACTAGATTTCATCGGTATTGCTACAAATGAAATCCCGTTCGACTTGCATGTCTTATCCACGCCGCCAGCGTTCGTTCTGAGCCAGAATCAAACTCTCCGTAGAAAGTTTGCGCCATCCCACGCTAAATGGGAGGCAAATTTCCAGCATCATCTTTTCCTTAGCCACCGTAGTGACCAAGGGACGATCTGTATTAAACTTCGATTAAGAAAATCGACGAAAAACGCACAATTCAGTTCTTGCTGTTTTTGTATATGATCCATCCGGCTTCCTATGCTTGTGCGAAACCGGACCTGCGCTATCAAAGATCAATGCCAGTGGCTGCTGAGAAAGTGAGCCGACCCATGTTGCTTTCGTTTATCACGGAAGCGATTTGTGGGCCGCCTGAGCTTACTCGTACTGTTCAAGTACACGAGGCAGACTGGCGAAGAACATTCCCGAGCGAGTGACTGAGGTCCCTGCTGGGATTGAAAACCTTATACGAGTTCTTCCTAGAGTCAACGAATTCTTTCACTTTTTTTAAAAAAACTTTTTGGGCTGCCCAATCTGATTTTTTCCACCATTCCTACCGAAAAAACAGAACGCCCGCCGGCCCAGATTTTATGGGCATCGGCGGGCGTGTAAAAAAGGAGGCTTTTGTAAGACTCTCTCCGGGTCCAGATTTTAAAGGCTCCGGGAGATGTTCTGCATCGGCGTAGTTGTCAGCGCGCGCGACGGGACTCCAGAAACTGGACCACGGCCTCGTAGGCCACAGGAATCATCGAGACGAAGATGATGCCGATCACGACGGCCTCGAAATGTTTCTGCACCCAGGGCATCTGCCCGAAGAAGAGCCCAGCCGACATCATGAGCAGCACCCAAAGAATGCTGCCAACAACGGTGTAGAGCACGAACTTGCGTCGATCCATCGAGGCCATCCCGGCAACGAACGGAGCCAGTGTGCGGAAGATCGGAAGGAAGCGCGCCATCACGACAGCCTTCACCCCATGCTTCTCGAAGAAGAGATGGGTGCGGTCGAGGTACTCCTTTTTAAGGACCAGAGCATCCTCCTTGAAGATGCTTCCACCCAACTTCGCTCCAATGGAGAAGTTCACGAGATTGCCAAGGACCGCGGCCACCATCAGCAGCCCCATGGCTATGGGCCATTGCAATCCTGCACCGGGATGGGATGCCGCATAAGCTCCAATGGCAAAGAGCAGGGCATCGCCGGGAAGGAAGGGAGTGATCACAAGTCCTGTCTCGCAGAAGACAATGGCGAAGAGGATCGCGTACACCCAGACGCCATAAGCGTGGACGATATTTTCGAGGCTCTTGTCGAGGTGAATGAAGTTGGCTTGAAACCAGTGAATGAAGTCGGCGATATGCATTCGGCCTATGAAGCAGGATTCATGCGCCTCGGCAAGCCAAGGGAAAATAATCCACGGAACAAGAGCATCCGCACTTCGCGTCGCGGAATGCTGACCCTCGCCGCATCGGGAGAACGTATGATCTCCCTGAGTGTCTGAACCGCAAGATCATGAGGCAGAGCTGTCGCCATGAGAATCCTCCCGGGACGCAGCCCCGTCAGATACATGGCTCCGGATCTAAGCCATTTCTCTGCCTGTTCATACAGTGCGAAGAGATCCTCATTTTTCACATACAGACGCCCCCGAGACTTATCCTCCACGCGGTCACGGAGGATATTCACGAGCTGCAGCCCCTTGCCGTACTCGCAGCCCAACCTCTTCATTTCCTGTTCGGAATAAAGAAGTGTTTTCGGTACATGTTTCGCAATCAGGAGAGTCCAAGTCTCCCCAACCGATCCGGCTACATGGTAACAGTAGCGCTCCAACTCCTCCTCCGCGAGCGGCACCTCCGAGGGAAATCTCATTAAGTCGGAGAGTTGACCCTCAATGATCGATTGCCAAAGCGTGATCAGCTCCATGCCGTCAGCACTACCCGCCAGGGCAGTGAGTAGTTGCGGTATAGCCCGAATCAACTCCCCCTCTCTGTCGCTGAGTTCCCCGGGACGTATCTTCGCTTGCCCAATGTCACAGTCGCCCTCACTCAATGCTCTCCTCAGTTCTTCCAACAGCGCGACCCTTCCTTCGCGAGGTATCGAGCCTGAATCAGCGATTGTATCCGACGCCCGCGCCAGCAAGTAAGCGAGCCCAAGCGGCTCTCGTAAGGAACAGGGTAAAATCCCGAGCGTCAGGCCAAATGTCCTCGCGTGATCGCGAAGGAGATGGCGAATCTCCCGGGCTTCCATGATTAGAGACGAGGCTTGGGGGTCGGCTGAGGAGACGCATAAGCTGCCGGCTCACTCCCGCTCCCTGAGCCATCCGTACGCACAGGCCGAATACCGACACGCTTGAGCACAATCATCTTCTCATCCGCTTTACCTAGTCCTCTGGATTCTGCTTCGGCGACATGCCCACCATCCAGTGATGCCTTGGGCATTCGGGAGAGCACCCGCTGTTCATCCAACAAACGCAGTGCCGTGGCGTCGATCGCCACCGGATCCTTGGATGCGAAAAGCGTTGAATAGGTCACGCAGTTTACCGGGCTCGGGTAGGGACCTCCTGCATACTGGAGCACCATGCCGTCCATGATCGTCAGGACAACTTTCTTGCCGAGCCACTCGCTTCCATAAACATCGGCAAGCGCTGAATCTCCGTATCCCTCACCCCTGCCAAATCTCCTCCAGTTATCGAGTGTTCCCAGCGTCATTCCTGCCAGAGCGCCATTGATCCCCGTGAAGTAGCTGTCGCAGAGGGAAGGTATGTTGATCACCTTGTCGACGTCACGGGAGAGGATGATCGGGACATGGCTCTCCTCGCTCAGTTGTGCGGTTGGCCCAAGGATATCACTCAAGGAAGTGCGTGATTCCTTAAAACCCATATCCCCGTAGACAAGACGCCCGGTCGCCGTGGCCGTTACCACTACCCGAGGATCGTATCCCTCCCCCTTCTCGATCCAGCGAAGATTCAGCCCGGGCACCCTGTCATAGCCGGCTTGGACAAGATCCTCGCGACGTCGATCCCAGACGATGATGTCGCCCGGCTTAATACCTGCGGCAACCAATCCCTCGACGACAGCTTGTGCTACCGCCGGATGAGTTCCCCCAACGGCACCAGGTTGTGAGGCGACCTTGATGCCGACCTTCTCCCCCGGCTTGATCAGGGATCGCCAGGCGGCATCGGGCGTGCTTTTTCCAGTCACCTCGCAAACCAGTCCCGCCACCATCTGGGAGATAACAGACTGTCTCGGCATCATCCCCGATCCCATCGCCTGAGAATCGAGAGCGAACCAAACTACAGACTTCTGCATGGCACTATCCGGGCGCGGGGGAGGCAAGTCAGCCCAGACCGTCCACAGCGGAAAAAGTACGAATGCAAGCAGCGCTACAATCCTCACGCCGGTTCCTCCCGGCAGATCTCCGGCGTTGGCTCCTCACGGCGATAATAATCCTGGCCGATCACGACTTTTGGCCGGCCATTGGCGAGACGCCACTTGTTGGTGTCGCGCAGTGAGAAAACACAGCCGCAGTACTGCTGGGCGTAGAATTCCTCGCGTTTGGAAATCTCGATCATCCTTTCGGCGCCACCTCCCTTGCGCCAGTTGTGCGTCCAATAGCTCATCCCAGGCCAGCGGGCCGCGGCGCGCTCGCCGGCACCGTTGATTTGATTCATATCTTTCCATCGCGAGATCCCAAGACAGCTCGTGATGACGTTGAATCCTTTTTCAAAAGCGTGGAGCGCCGTCCTCTCGAACCTCATGTCGAAGCAGGCCGTGCATCGCTCCCCCCGTTCGGGTGCCCACTCGAGCCCCTTCACCCTGGCGAACCAGTTGTCCGTATCGTAGTCGGCATCGGTGAACGGGATGCCATGCTCCTCGGCGAAGCGAATATTCTCCACCTTCCTCAATTCGTATTCCTCGCGGGGATGGATGTTCGGATTATAGAAATAAATCTCCAACTCCAGCCCCGAGGCGACCATTGCCTCGATCACCTCCCCCGAACAAGGAGCACAGCAGGAATGCAGCATGACGCGCTTCTCACCGCCGGGAGGCTGGAGTTCTGGACGTTGGAAGGGAGCGGCACTCATTCGCGGATTATTTGTAAATGATCATGCGGGCATCGATCCCGGTAAAGTTCTGATAAGAATACCCCGCATAGCCGGGGTAGACAACAGGCACGACACCTCCGCCATAAGCGCCGCCTCCCCAGCCCCCGCAGCGACCACCATACCATCCCCCATATCCTCCGTATCCGCCTACTGGAACATACCCCACCATGGGCGGGACTAGGTAGCTATAGGGAACCGTCCAACTCTGGCAGTTTTTGATGATCACCGCATCAGCACCTGCGCGATGGGCATTGTAGAGAACGGAATTTATCGCGAAGGGATAGCCTAGCGTCGTCTGGAAGGCGAAACGCCCGATCTCGAAGTAGGGACGGAGTGGTGCGGCGTTGAGAATCGGGATGATCGCATTCGAGGGCTTTGGCGGATAGTAATTCGCCGTTGCTGGCTGGTAGAAGACCGCAGTCGAACTCACACTGGCGCAGGCTGTCAGAAGAATAGAAACAGCAACGATCAGAAGAGCCGGGAGCAATTTCATGGCACTGAATCTTCCCACAGGAGGGCATGCAGGGAAATGTTGAAAAAAAGAGTCTCCTCAACCTTTTTGAGATTTCTTTGAACACTCGAGCGTTTCGCAGGTCTTAGTTCTATGCCCACGGCCATCGCGAACAGATGCCATCAACAAAAGAACCAAAAACAGATAGAGCACATAAAATCCTAAGAATT
>CAIKYN010000134.1 GCA_903831635.1 uncultured Spartobacteria bacterium | reverse complement strand
CACCTTTAGTTTCAATCCAACGAAGGTGACTACTTCTATCGGTGACCTGAGTTATAACTCGGGAGGTCTGAACGGAGATGTCGGCATTGGGGCCCGCATCGACCTGCCGATCGGACCGATCCGTGTCGACTGGGGTTATCCCGTCATGTTCGATTCCTGGAACAAGAGCAACGGACAGTTTAACTTTAATGTTGGCTACACCTTCTAGGGGTGGCTATCTGATCAAGTTCAGTTTCTGCACACCCATATGACACCGATCTCACGCATCTCATTACTCGGGGCAATTCTCCTTTTTGGCGGCGCCGGATTTGCCAAGGCAGAAGTCAAGTTCGGCACTGTCGACATGAACAGTGTCTTCAGCGAGTACTACAAGACCAAGGATGCGCAGGCCAAATACACTGATGCCGAGAAAGGGGCCAATGACGACCTAAGCGGCCGCGTCGATACACTGAAGGCCAGCATGAAGGAGATCAGCCAACTGAATGCCGACCTCCAGAAGACTGATCTTCCCAAAGAGGAGGTCGATGCCAAGAAAAAGGATCTCCAGACCAAGGTAGCAGCTGCCCGTACGCTGGACCGTGAGATCGCCGACTACCGCAGTGCCAAGCAGAAGAGCCTGCAGGATCAGTTCCTTCGCATGCGCAAGGATATCGTTGATGACATCATGAAGGCAGTGACCGATCTCGTGAAGTCCAAGGGTTACGACATCGTTTTCGACAAGTCGGGTCTGAGTGCCGGAGCCGTTCCCATTGTTCTCTACTCCCGTGACGATCTCGACTTCAGCCAGGATGTGATCGCCGCACTGAACAAGACCGCTCCAGCCAAGTCGGCCAAGTAATCCGAGAACGCTCTCTTGCTTCGCTGCTTCCACCTATGAGACTGCTGGAATTGGCGACCATCGCGGGATTGGAACTTCCCGAGGGAACGGGTGAACTCGAGATCACCGGAGTTGCCTCCTTGCAGGAGGCTCGTTCGGGTGATGTCACTTTTTTCGGAAATCCCCGCTATTTGGCTCAACTCCGCTCCTGCAAGGCCTCTGCCGTTCTTGTTCCTATGGAGTTCACGGAGGAGATCGCTCCAGTAGTTCTTAGGGTGGCCAATCCTTCCGCCGTCTTTGCCTCTATCGTGGCGGCCTTTGCACCTCCCGAGGTGGTGCCTACACCTGGCATTCATTCCTCGGCGGTGGTGGCATCCACGGCAACCCTGGGAGAGGGTGTCTCCGTCGGTCCCTTGGCAGTGATTGGAGAGAAGGCTGTGATCGGAACCGGTTCCGTGATCGGAGCCGGATGTCTCATCGGCAACGAAGTGCAACTAGGTGAAGGTTGTTATCTTCATCCCGGTGCCATCATCCGCGAGCGCTGTATCCTTGGAAATCGAGTGATCCTTCAGCCGGGTGCCGTCATCGGTTCCTGTGGCTTTGGTTATGAGTTCAAGGAGGGGCGGCATATCAAGATTCCGCAGACCGGCATTGTGGAGATCGGTGATGATGTCGAGATCGGGGCCAATACCACCATCGACCGCGCTCGCTTCGGTCGCACCGTCATTGGCGAGGGGAGCAAGATCGATAACCTCGTCCAGATCGCCCACAACGTGCAGATCGGCTCCCACACGATCATCTGCTCACAGGTTGGCATCGCGGGCAGCACCCGCGTCGGATCTTACGTCACCCTGGCCGGACAGGTTGGTTTGGCCGGCCATCTTGAGATCGGTGACAAGGCCGTGATCGGTGCCCAATCGGGACTCTCCAAGAATGTCCCTGCCGAAAGCATGGTGATCGGGGCTCCTGCCAAGCCGATGAAGGAATGGAAGCAGAACAACTTCTACATTTCCCAGTTAGGTAAGCTCTACGAGCGGGTCAAGGAACTCGAGCGGAAGCTTGGCGGGGAATAGAGGCTTTAGGTAATTGGGAATGGGGGATCGGCAACAGGGCTCTGCCACCTTCGCCTTGGAAGGGCTTGGCAAATTTCTTCCCCATTAATCATTCCCGATGCCCAAATCCCTGTCGCCTGACAGCAATCAGCCTTGCAGGGATTCCTGTCACCTCCCTATATTGTAGGGAAGTAACCCCAAACCGCCACTTAGGCCCAATACCTTGTATAATCAGAACGAAAAAGTTGAACCGATCGATGTCTTCATGTGGAGCCTTTCCGGTTGAAACAACCTTTTCTAACAGCGCTGAATTTTCTGTTCGCCAAATTATAGTCT
>CAIKYN010000133.1 GCA_903831635.1 uncultured Spartobacteria bacterium | reverse complement strand
TTGCCACTCAGAAGCTGAGCCAGCATCAGGGAGGCGATGATCACCCCGTCGACTCCAAAGAACCGACGAGGTCTCCTGAGACAGAGTAGAGCAAGACCGGCCGTGATAAAGGGCATCAGACCGTAACCGAGATTATAGAGCGCTCTCAGGGAGGAGGATTCGGTGACCATCAGGCGCGGATCAATCTCTCCAACGCCGGAATCGGAGACAAACATCGGAATGATCCCAGTCACTCCCATCGGAAGGATGAGGATCAAGATCGTGAGGAGGCCGGTAATCCGAAGAACCCATGTGAGCCGGAGGTCGCCTTCCTCGGGTGATCTTCTCAAGTCAGCAAGTCCCAGACGAAAACGCTTCAGAAGCGCATACGTGAATCCCATGACCCCTAGGAGAATGGCAAAGCCAACGGAGTTGATCATGACTATGAGCGGTGCCGTGGCCAGGATTCCCTGTCCTAAACTTCCCTCCAGTTTCCAGGCGGTAACACCTAGAAAGAAGTATCCGCACATGATCATTGCCTCCCAAGCGAGGAAAAAGGCGACGAGATCGAGGGAGTTGCTCGCAATGACCCAGATCACGGGGATCACCAATAACGCCCCGACTGCGAGTGCTGCCAGTCCCCCAGGCCATGTCGGGGGAAATCCCTCCGTAAGCGAGCGAAGCATTCCCGGATCAGATGTTCCTGTGCAGAGGCCTATCATGATTCCTCCGAGGGCGATCCAGGCAATCAGAAGCAGTATCTGAATTGGACGGAAATACCGGACAGGAGACCATTTCTTTTCCACAAGGTTTCCTGATGCGATTCCCCGCCAAGGATCACCGCTCTCCGCATGGTTCAGGGGAGTCATTATGAGTGGAATCGCCTCCATCACGTCATGAGGGGGAGGTCTTAAAAAAAATATAGTTCTTTAACCGCTATATAACAAGTAACGTAATTCAAGGTTCTCCATGTACAATGCGCATCATCGGTCGGTTGTCTGGCGGCTTCTTCTTCCGCTGGGAGATCTGTTCTCTGTGGCGATTTCCTTTCCGATCGCCTTCTCGCTTGTTCTCTCCTTAAAGGGCCTCTCACCACTGCCACTCGAGCACCTTACGATTCTCAACTGTTTCTTTATCGCCGTCCTGGAGCTCTTCTTTTTCCGCCTTGCAGGTCTCTACAGGTGGGTCGCCTTTATCGAACCGAAAGTCATGTTCATGCATCTTTCGGCAGCACTCCTCGGCAGTACGCTCACTTATGTTCTTCTGCGGACGCTTGACGCACCTCCCGAAGATACCGGGCATTCATTGATCTATCTGCCCGGATTGTTGGTAATCGCTGGGACGACACTCGTTCTCACCATTAGCTTTCGACTGCTGATCCGGCAGGTGCAACTCTCCGTTCTCAGAACTGCTCTGGTGGAACGGGTTGCTTACATCGGTCACAGCGATCGGATGAAAAACGTTCTTGAGGGACTCAAGAAGGAGGGGCTCACCTCGGTGACAGTTGTTGGATGGATCGGCAATGAGATCCGGGTCGTTGATTCCGCCTCTCCATCTACTGGATCTCGGGAGATTGGCAGAGTGTCTGATCTTCGAAATGTTCTTGAGTCGGAGAAGATTAATCGACTGATCGTCGATCTCAGGGGGGTGAAAGAGGGTGATCTCGAACGCATCTCGGAAGTCTGTTCCGACCTCATGGTGGGTCTTATGATGATTCCATGGGCATCAGATATCTGGGCCGACCGCCTTGGAATACGCCGCCTCGGGGGCATTCCCCTGATGGTGATCTACGATCTTCCGATCGGGAAACTCGGTAATAAGATCGTGAAGCGTGCCATCGATTTGATCGGTTCCCTCGTGGGGCTGATTCTCTCACTTCCCGTCATGGCAGTGCTGGCTGTTCTGATCAAACGAGAGTCGCCGGGCCCTGTGATCTACCGCCAGCCGCGTCCGGGGTACTGTGGAAAAACATTCCAGATCATTAAACTTCGCTCCATGCGTCTCGATGCCAATGAGGGAGCCGGGGTGACCCGTGCGGTTGCTGATGATCCCCGGAGACTCAAGATCGGTGAGTTTATGAGGAAGTGGAACCTCGACGAACTTCCTCAGTTCTGGAACGTGCTCAAGGGAGAGATGAGTCTAGTCGGCCCGCGTCCCGAGATCCTCGATCTGATTGCGGGTCTCCGAGGAACCATCCATGGGTATAATCTGAGACATCTCTGCAAACCGGGCATGACCGGCTGGGCGGCCGTAAACGGACTGCGGGGTGATACCTCCCTTGAGGATCGTGTGAAGTACGATCTCTACTATATCGATCACTGGAGTCTGTTGCTGGATCTGCGGATCCTGCTGCTCACCCTTCTCCCTCCTAAGAATGCGTACTGAGTCGATGCGCATCCGTTGCCGGACTCTGGAATTTGGTGTGATGGCCTTCTTGGGAGTACTCGCCTTTGTCCATGCCGACTCGACACTTTCGCAGTGGGAGGTCGATCAGCCGATCGATCGAAGCTATGAAATGCAGTCCCCGGAGGAATTCCTCACGGGATCTGCCGAACCGGGCCTCTCGGAACGAGCCATCCCGATGATCCCTCCTGCGGAGGCCGGAGATTTCAGTCTCCCCATGTTTCAGCTCTCCAAGATCCAGGACATGCAGGCGATGTATCCTGAACGGGATCGCCCCCTCGCGGGTACCGCACCGTTCCGTCCAGTGACCACGGATATCGCACCGATCGGTCTTCATCCCCGCGTCTATCGGAAGGGACTCCTCGAGTTCTATCCTTGGTTCGGGCTGGCCCAGTCGTGGGAGTCGAATGTGAATCTCACCTCGAGCAATCCGATCTCCGATTTTTACATCACCCCGCGTGCCGGAGCGGAGATGCAGCTTGGGACGCCCGATTCCCCCTACAATGAGTTCCTCGATACGATCGCTGCGCTGAATGCCCGTTATGAGGCGTGGGCTGATCTCTTCTTTAATCATCCGAATTTCTCGGCCTTCAACCAGCAGGTAAATCTCTCCGGTCGCATCGGTCGCACCTCGGCGATCTGGAGGCCTTATTTCAGCTATAGCGACATCACGGGAAGCAATCTCCTGATCGCCGAACTGGTCAACAGGACACGCCGCCTCCGAACCGGAGCAGGAATGACCGGGCAATACCAGTTTACCGGGCAACTCGGGATGAATGAGAGCTTCGACTTCTTCCAACTCCAGCATCCCGATCCAGCCTACATCAACTACGTGATGGGGAAGACCCGTCAGGAGCTGACGTGGAAGGTTGCCGACCAGATAAAGGTCACAGCCTGGGGCGAATACCGCTACACGGATCCCAATGAGGGATTCAGTGGCTCGGAACTGATGTATGGTGTTGGTTTCTATGGGCGACCCGATCCGCGCATCTACAGTGAGCTGCGCATCGGCTACGACTCGATGGCGATGCAGGGTTCTGTCCCGGGGCGACGCGATATGTCGGGTCTGCGATTCAATGGCTACACGAGCTTCGATATGAGTCCTCGACTCCGGTTCGCCTTCATCTATGACCGCGACTATGTCTTCACCGAGCAGGGAGTGAACAACAACTATGTCTCCACGCTGCTCCAGCTTAAAGCGGAGTCTTATCTGGGGGGTGGGTGGTATGTGACCCCGTATTTCGGCGGGTCGCTTCAGCAATTCGAGACCTCGGGAGCTTCCGCCATCCAACTCAGGCCCGAGCTAGAGATCGCCTACGCATTACCAAGTGCCTACTACCCGAACGACTCGAAGGTCTTCGTGAAGGCGGGTTACATGAGTTACGCCTACATCCAAGGAGCAGGTGCCCCAGTTGAGAATCTCCGTTTCTCGATGGGGTTCAACTGTAAGTTTTGACCTATCAACAACCAACCAATCAACATATGATAAACAACATGAGGCTAGTTCTCCCCAAGGCTGCAGTTTTGACGGCCCTCCTGATAGCCATCGCACCGTTTCTTGGGACTGGATGCAGTACCTGCACCACGGGGTCCGCCCATCCGATCACTACCTCCGTACAACCGTATGTGATGGAGCCACTTGATTCCGCTCGTATCATCGGCCGCGACGGGGGAGTCACCGAAGTGACCATCCAGCAGGATGGTAAACTGGAACTCTCTAACGGGTCGAAGAGTGTTCGGGGAATGAGAGGGGAGGAGTTCCGAGCACTCCTTTGTCGATCGTATCCCGACGCGAAAGAGATTCAGATTGTCGAGTTCCGACCAAATCGTGTGACGATCCTCGGGGAGGTCTTTCACCAGATCCATACGGAGCTCTCCGATGGACCGATGCGCGTGATGGATGCCATTGCAGCTGCCAACGGCTTCACACCGCTTGCAAATAAACGCCGTGTACGTTTGGTCAGGCAGAACGCTGGCTCGGTGGAGGTCTATGAACTCGATCTACGCGAGATGATGAGGGGGCGCTGTATGGAGGAGAATATCCTTCTGCAACCGGGTGATGTGATCACCGTTCCTAGAAATTTCCTGTAAACTGTTGTATTTTATACCATGAACTCCATGAGGGATGAAAATCACCCACTGCGGAGAGCAACCGATGATGTTCTTAAAAAACCGCTAGTAGGGGGAGTAGGGGGAGTAGGGGTTGGGTTGGATCAGCGTGAGAATGTACAGGGTAGGCGCAGGACCAACTGGGTAGGTCGCTATCAGATCGGGACGGCGGAGATGCTGAGAATCCATGCCGACACCATCAAGACGATTACGGTCGCAGTCCTCGTCGGTGTGTTGCTTTCCCTAATCGCTTTTGTGCTGACACCTGCTGCCTATCGAGCCACCGGAACGATTCTGGTTGATGAACTTCCCTTCGTGCAGACAGGAAAAGCGGGTGATGCAGAGACCGAGCGGCAGTTGGTTCAGACCCTGATCCTGAGTATTGCGAATCGGGAGATGAAGCTGGCCGTTGAGAAAGAGCTCGGAATTCCTCCGGGAAGGATCGCTTTTGCCGGCCTTGATCGGAGGGTGACGCCCTCAGCTGGGGGGCCTGTTGCCAATGTCCAGGTGGCAGCCATCAGGAACAGCCGACTCGGCTCGATCACTGCCGATTCGCGGAGTCCCGAGTTTGCGGCTGCGGTTGTGAACGCTGTCCTCAATCAACTCGATCTCTACAACAGGGTCGGCGGTTCTCTCAAAGCGATCCAGACCCTGGCGGCCCTCTCCAAGTCTCAAGCAGACAATATGATTCTCCAGCTTTCCGATGTCAGCGCTCAGAGGATCAAGCTGGAGCAGGAGAAAGATCAGTTGGAGGATTATCTCAAGAAGGGTCTGCCGCTCGAGAACTACCCGGTCTTTGCCCAGGATGCGACGCTCGGCAACTTGAAGACGCAGCTCTTTCTTGTAGAGTCGGAATACAAGGCACTGGCCTCTACCAGCACACGAGGTGCCCGTCTTCAGGGTAAGGCCTCCGAGTTACGATCTCTTCGGGGGCAACTCGACAGCTACGCCAAAAAACTCGCTGAGTCGCTACGCTCCGAGTACGCCATTCGTCTGAGTCAGGAGAAAGACCTCCAGGTAAGTAAGCAGAGGGCGGCTGAGAAACTCGATGCCTATTCCGAGGCATCAGCTCATATCGCCCAGAGTTTTGGTAATCCCGAGCAAATGCGTCTGATTGCAGAGAAAAGTCCAGTAGATGGAATCAAACAGGGTGATGCGAACATGATTGTTGTGGTGAATCGCGCTTCTCCACCGGTCAAGCCCTACACTCCACTACTTCTCGTCTATCTCTTCCTCGGTGCAGGTATCGGTGGCGCGATCGGGTTTGCTTATGCCTTCATGACATCCCTCTCAGACAACGCCTTGGTCTCACCTGCACAAATCGAGACGCGCCTCGGCATCCCCTGTTTGGCAGTTTTCCCCATCTCCGAGAAGATGATCCCTCCGACCTTATCTCCCACTCCCGGTACTCAACGAGGTGATAGCTCATCGGGAGAAGATTCTGGAGGGACTTCAGAAGCGGGAGTCTTTGACGTGGGCGCATTGATCGACCGTCTCTTTGCAGTCACGAATGAGTATCAGTTCAGCGTCTTCGGTTTCACCCCGGTCTCAACACACCAAAGATCCTCACCCATGATTGCACGCTTGGCTCAATTGATGGCCAACGAGGGACGGCGTGTCGTCGTCATCGATCTGCATTTCAAGGATCCAAGGATTGCTCCAACGCTTGGGGTAAGGATTGAGAAATGCCTTGGGGATTGGCTCCTCAGTGAACAACCCATGGAGTCAGCTATGAATCTCGTGCCGGTCACAGGTCCCGGCAAACTAGCCCTCATTGCCCCTTCCTCTCCGAAAGCAAAACTTATCGAGGTGATCGGTCGCCGTCCGATCTCTGCATGGCTGAACTCCCATTCCACGGACTGGGATTGTGTTCTGATCGATGCACCCTGCCTCATTCCAGACCGCTTGTTGGAGATGGTTCTCCCCCTCTACTCCAATCTGATTCTCACAGCCGAATACCATCGTACCAAGATGAGTGAGCTGACACTGGCCTGCTCGATCGCTCGCTCCCGCCAGTGGCGTGTCATGGGCGTCGTGATCACGGACTCTCCGAGAATCGCCTCGTGATTCGATTCTGAATAATCTTGAGTTGCCACAGGCAGATCGCCCCCACGAGAAAAAAAGTCACCAGATAGATGGAGATTTGGTGGAATTGCGAAGCGATGGAGAAAAGGGTTCCCGTGAGTAGAAGGCCTGGGAGCATGGGAACGAGCGGTCGGATCCAGCTCCCTACATTGTGAAAACCACAGCGCCTGGAAATCATGGAGGTGATTGGCAGGAGGCAGAGAAAACCGAGGCTTCCACCCAGAAGGAGTCCCGTTAGCCCCCCGTAACGATAACCGAAGAATGCTCCGATCATCCCGATCAATGCTTCGGCACATCCGGCCAACGCAGCGGGACGGGTCAGATTGAGACCCATGGAGGTATTCACCACGACCCTACTGAAGGCCCCTGAGAGGCCAAAGAGGGCGAGGCCCAAGCCGACACGAGAGGAGACGCTCACGGTTCCATGAAGCCAGACTTCCAACAACTGTCTCGTTAGGAAGAGAAACATCAATCCACCCGTTAAGGAGAACAAGGCGACATACAGCCAGCTCTGGAGAAAATCGTTATGTCTCGTATCCTTTTCAGTATCTGCGGTCAGTACGGCAAGGGATGTCTCGCTTGAGGTGGAGGCGACATTGCTGATGATCTCGGAGAAGCGAAGGAGAATATAAAAGATTCCTGCCTCGGCAGGACCAGCAATGGCGGAGACGAGAAAGGTGAGGGCATGGGTCTTTCCGATCAGCGAGACCGTCGTAAGGTAATACCAGAAACCGTGATGCAGAGTTCTCAAAGCCGTCGCTGGACGGAAGCGTCGAAGTTCACTCCAGGGGAGGAGTGCAAAGAGCCCCTTCCTCCATGCCACGATAAGGTTGGGAAGGGTCATGCAGGCTGCATAGGTAACGATCACCGGTCCAACTCCTGCTCCAAGGAATACCAAAAGTGCAGAGACTGGTATGGCGGCCATGGCTCCCCAGGTATTCGCGGCCTTCAGGGTCGAGAGATTCCCTTTCGCGGCCAGAGGCTCCAGCACGAGGATAGAAGTCATGAGGATCGCCGTGCAGAACACCGTTAACACGAGAACCCGGGAACCTCCCGCCGGAAGATGGAACCAAGCGGTGAGGCATCCGCTTAGGGAAAGGAGTTCGCTGATGGCGACTGCCACTATCGAGAGCGAGGCAAAGGTAAGAATCCCTTCGGTATAGCTCCGTTGCAGGGATTCCGTGTCACCACGCTTCCAGGCATCAGCCATCTGAATGCGCGTCAGTGAGCGGATGCCGCCGTCGAGGAGTGCCATCGAAACAAGCAGGGAACTGGACAAAGCAAAAAGCCCATACCGGAGACTTCCCCAATGGGAGATCATCATCGGCGTGAGAAGCAGAAGAAACGCGGCTTTCGATCCGAAGTTCAATGACTGCCAGAGCTGATTGGAAAGCAACTCCCGGCGGTATGCTTGCTGGCCGGATGATTGTTCGGGTGCGGTCACTGGGGTGGGAAGGTTTAGAAACTCTTCTCAACCAGAATAGGAGAATGCCTTCGAAGTGACACCCTCTATTCCACTGCGTGCAAAGTCTCGAGCTGTTGTCCGGGACTCGGACGTGTTAACCTGAGTTATGGTGGATCGGATGACACGCAGGAGTTTTGTGAAGGGTGCCATCAGCGCCACGGCCTGGAGCGCTCTTGGTGCAGGGAGTGCCTATTCCTATTGGGAGTCGGGAGATCTGATTCCCCACGAGCAGAGCATTACGATCAGGGCTCTTCCATCCGGGTTTGAGGGTGTCAGGATCGCCTTCCTAACTGATCTTCACCGGGGTGTTTTTATTTCTCAGGAGTATGTTCAAAAAGCGGTCGCGATGGCTCTCGCCCTGAAGCCGGATCTGATTCTTCTCGGTGGTGATTATGTGGATCATGATCCTCAACTGATCGTTCCGGTAATGGATGTTCTGGGACAGCTGAGAGCGCCCCTGGGTGTCTTTGCTGTTCAGGGGAACCGCGACATCAGGGCGAACAGGACACTCACCTCCACGGAACTGGCACGGCAGGGGCTGACAGAAATCACGAACCGGGGTGCCTGGATTAATCGCAATGGTTCCCGGCTTTATCTTGCCGGATTTGACGATGCCACGATCGGTCATCCCAATGTGCCTGCAGGTCTGAGCGAAGCGACTTCCGATGCTGTGATCCTCGCGCTGACCCATAGTCCAGCGCTTGTCGATCGCCTGACAGATCCGAGGATCAAGCTCGTCTGCTGCGGTCACACGCATGGAGGTCAGATTAATCTCCCGATTCTCGGAAGGCCGGTGGTGCCGCCAGGTTGTGAGGGATACATGCTCGGTCTGATCCAATCCCCGAATGCGAAGGTTTTCGTCTCAGCAGGTATCGGGGTGGCCTATGCGCCGGTACGCTTCCGTTGCCCACCTGAGATTTCACTGCTGACACTAAAGTCGGTTTGATGGTTCCTGTGCGTTATTCGTGACGTTTCCTAGCCTTCAGCAACAGGCGGGGATGTCGGAAGCAATGGATGGGCGTGCCATCACCATTCATGGCGTTGAACTCACAATGATTTCGATTGCTCAGCGCGGAGACATAGTCGAGAAGAACCGTGGCGTTGATGCTTGGTTGGAGTTCGAGGTCGCGGAACACGACCAGTGGCTTTTTCCCATTGCTTGACTTGGCAAGGAGTTCTCTCAGCGAGTGACGAAGTCCAGCAATCAACGGACTTTTTCCATCGCATACCATCAGGATGAGATCGGGCATGACTCTCTCGATGACATGCTCCCAGCTGATACCGTCATGGCTCAGGACTGCATCATTGTAATACTCGATGCAGGTGCTGGTATGAGGGGCGGTTTGATGGAAGGCGCTTTCGAGCCATTGTTTCGCGAGTTTACCTCCCTCGACGGAGGGATAGATGCAGATCACACTGATCTGGTAACCCTCTGGATAGAGTGTCTGAGTGAGGTGAGATGTTTTCCCGGATGCGGGATGCTCGTGATGTCGAGTGCGGGACTTGGGTGAAGTACGCTTGCGAGGGAGGATGGCGTGGATTGGAGATGGGGAGTTCATCACCGAAAAGATGACCGCCAAGACCGGAATCCGATAGATGCGGAAATGCTTAGCTCCGCCTAAGCAAGGTGATTAGAAGCTCTTGTCTGGAGCTCAGGGGAAACGTTCCACAAAGCGCTTGAGCGATGCCTTGACCGTCTCGTTCTCAAGGTTGATGGCGGGAGAAGCGTGCTTCTTGAGCCGTGATGGCATCAGACTGCCGGTCTTTGCTTGAGGACCGGGGCCTTGATTAAGAGAGTTCTCTCCGTAAAAACGGACGGCATAGGCGTGAAGTTGCAGGGCGCTCTCCAAGCCAATCTTGAGTCGAATATTGTTCCTGTGGACCTGGACCGTTCTGGGGCTGATGTGGAGCTTGTCGGCACTGTCCTGACACGAATCTCCACCCGCCATGAGGATCATGATCTCAAGCTCTCGATCGGTCAGGTTATGAAGGTTATGGTCATCGCCCTTGAGGTTTCCGGCGTGATGCACCAGGGAATTGAGAGCCTGTCTTGCCAGACG